>JBOICD010000685.1:0-1504 GCA_050739855.1 Pseudomonas sp. | reverse complement strand
TCAATATCAGTGGACAGCATGTAGAAGTCACCCAGCCGCTGCGCGAGTACGTCGAACAGAAACTGAAACGGCTGGAAGGGCACTTCGACAAGATTACCAATGTGACGGTAATCATGAAGGTCGAGAAGTTACAGCAGAAAATTGAAGCAACGCTGTTTATTCCCGGCGGCGAAGTGGTTGCAAATGCCGAACACACAGACATGTATGCAGCGATCGATGCCTTGACCGACAAGCTCGACCGCCAACTGAAAAAACACAAGGAAAAACAGCAAAGCCTGCTGCAAGGTGCAGCGGCCCGCTGATCCCCCTCATCCATGATCCGACTTGAAACCATCCTGACCCCCGGCCGTTCCCTGGTGAACGCGCCGGGCGGCAGTAAAAAGCGTGCACTCCAGGAAATCGCCACCCTGATCCACCGGGAAGTTCCGGACCTGGAGATGCAAGACGTATTTGAAAGCCTGTTTGCCCGGGAGAAACTCGGGTCGACCGGTTTTGGTAATGGCATTGCCATTCCACACTGCCGCCTGAAAGGCTGCTCATCCCCCATCAGCGCCCTGATACACCTGGATGCACCGATTGACTATGACGCCATTGATGGCGCCCCGGTCGATTTGCTGTTTGTCCTGCTGGTTCCCGAAGCGGCCACTGATGCGCACCTTGAGCTGTTGCGCCAAATTGCCAGCATGCTCGACCGTAAGGAAGTGCGTGACAGGTTGCGTGCCGCCGGTAGCAGTGAAGCCTTGTACCAGGTCGTACTGGACGTACAGAACGAGTCCTGAACATGCGCCTGATTATCGTCAGTGGCCGATCCGGCTCCGGCAAGAGCACTGCCCTCGCAGTCCTGGAGGACAACGGCTACTACTGCATCGATAACCTGCCCGCCGGGCTGCTACCGCAGCTGGCGGAAAATGCCCTGATCAACACCGAGCTGATGCAGCCCAAAGTGGCGGTATCCATCGATGCGCGCAACCTGCCCAGCCATCTGACACGCTTCCCCGAGCTGCTCGAAGATGCCCGGAACAAGCATATCCAGTGTGATGTGCTGTACCTGGACGCCGATGAAGAGACCCTGCTCAAGCGCTTCTCGGAAACCCGCAGACGCCACCCGCTGACCAACGCCAATCGCTCGCTGGCCGAAGCGATCAAGGTCGAGACCGACCTGCTGGGCCCCATCGCCGACCTCGCCGACCTGAAGATCGACACCACCAAACTGAACCTCTACCAGTTGCGGGATTCGATCAAGCTGCGCCTGCTTAACCAGCCAGAACCCGGCACCGCGTTCTTGGTCGAATCCTTCGGCTTCAAGCGTGGCATGCCGGTGGACGCCGACCTGGTGTTCGACGTGCGCTGCCTGCCCAACCCTTACTGGAAGCCGGAGCTGCGCGAACACTCCGGCCTGGAGCAGCCGGTCATCGATTACCTGGCAGCACAGCCGGACGTCGAAGAAATGTTCCAGGACATCTCCAGTTACCTGCTCAAATGGTTGCCGCGCTTTGCCGCCAGC
>JBOICD010000684.1:0-1510 GCA_050739855.1 Pseudomonas sp. | reverse complement strand
ATCCAGCAGATAGCTGCGCATATCGTCGACCACCTGCTGGGTGCGTTCGGCGCTGGAACCGCTCGGGGTCTGTACCTGAGCGAACAGCACACCCTGGTCCTCATCGGGCAGGAAGGCGGTTGGGATGCGGGTGAACAGCCAGACCATCGCCACCAGGATCACCCCATAGGCGAGCAGATACGGCGCCTTATGCCTGAGCATGCTGGTGACACCGCGCTCATAGCTTTTCACGCTGCGATCGAAGTTGCGGTTGAACCAGCCGAAGAAACCCCGCTTCGGTGTGTGGTGTTCGCCCTTGTGCAGCGGTTTGAGCAGGGTCGCGCACAGCGCGGGTGTGAAGATCAGCGCGACCAGCACCGACAGCGCCATGGCCGACACAATGGTGATCGAGAACTGTCGGTAGATCACCCCCGTGGAGCCACTGAAGAAGGCCATCGGCAACAGCACGGCGGAAAGGACCAGGGCAATACCGACCAAGGCGCCCTGGATTTGGCCCATGGATTTACGCGTCGCTTCAAGCGGCGAAAGCCCTTCCTCGGCCATCACCCGCTCGACGTTCTCGACCACCACGATGGCATCGTCCACCAGCAGGCCGATGGCCAGCACCATGCCAAACATTGTCAGGGTGTTGATGGTGAAACCGAACGCTGCGAGTACGCCGAAGGTGCCGAGCAATACCACCGGCACTGCCAGGGTCGGGATCAGTGTGGCGCGGAAGTTTTGCAGGAACAGGTACATCACCAGGAACACCAGCAGGATCGCTTCGGCCAGGGTCTTCACCACCTCGTGGATCGAGGCCGAGACCACCGGCGTGGTGTCGTAGGGGTAGACCACTTTCACCCCTTCCGGGAAAAACGGTTCCAACTGCGAGAGGGTGGCGCGGATGGCTTTTGCGGTATCCAGCGCGTTGGCGCCGGTGGCCAGTTTGATGGCGATGCCGGAGGCTGGCTTACCGTTGAATTGCGCGCTGATGCTGTAGTTCTCGCCACCCAGTTCGACTTTGGCGATATCGCGCAGGCGGACTTGCGAACCATCCCGGTTGACCTTGATCAGGATGTCCGAGAACTGCTCGGCGCTCTGCAGGCGGGTCTTGCCGATGATGGTGGCATTCAGTTGCTGACCGGGCAGCGCCGGCAAGCCACCGAGCTGGCCGGAGGAGACCTGCACGTTCTGCGCTTGGATGGCGCTTTTCACATCGATCGGGGTCAGCTGAAAGTTGTTCAGCTTGGCCGGGTCCAGCCAGATACGCATGGCGTACTGTGAGCCGAACACCTGGAAGTCGCCGACGCCTGGGGTCCGCGAAAGCGGGTCCTGCATGTTGGAGACGATGTAGTTGGACAGGTCGTTCCGGGTCAGGCTGCCGTCTTCGGAAACCACCCCAACGACCATCAGGAAGTTCTTCACCGCCTTGGTCACGCGGATGCCTTGCTGCTGGACTTCCAGCGGCAGCAGCGGAGTGGCCAGTTGCAATTTGTTTTGCACCTGAACCTGGGCGATATCCGGGTCGGTG
>JBOICD010000683.1:0-1510 GCA_050739855.1 Pseudomonas sp. | reverse complement strand
GTATGGGGCGGTGTGATCGGTGTGGTGGCATACCTGCTGTATGGCAGCTGGTCGCTGGGTGTGGTGATGACAGGGGCAATGACCCTCAATCTGTTGCTTGCGGCGCTGATGGGTGTATTGATTCCAATGACCCTGGCGCGCCTGGGGCGTGATCCGGCCATGGGGGCCAGTGTGATGATCACTGCCATGACCGACAGTGGCGGGTTCTTTATCTTCCTTGGCCTGGCGACCATCTTCCTGTTGTAAGGGCCGGAGTGCATCGCCTGGTGGGAGCGGGCTTGCCCCCGCGAAGCGATGTCGCCGACAGCTGCAATCGCGGGACAAGTCGAGTCGTCGCACCGCCGTTCCCGGCGGTTTTAGCTTCTACCTACACCCAGACGCAAAAAAAGCCAGCATTCGCTGGCTTTTTTATTGAGGCTGGCAGTGAATCAGGAAGCGTCCGCAGCCATCTCGACGTCGTGAGCAATCAAGGCCACCAGCGCGTTCTGCTGGCGATGGGAAAGTTGACGGAAGCGTTGCAGCAATTCACGTTCGTGCAGCGACAGCTCCGGGCTGTCCAGGCGCATGCTCAGCTCGTCACCCAGGGCTCCTTCCTGGATCAGGCTCTGCTCCAGGCGGGCGATGATTTCCGAGTTCATGCTGCGGTGGTGGTGGCGCGCTACCTCGGCAATGCGCTCACGCATTCCGTCGGGGAGGCGGACGACGAATTTGTCAGCGGTGCGGCTAGAGTAAACAGCCTGTTTCATTGGGCGCATATAATTGACCGGTTTTAGTTCAGGGGAAGCGGTTCTCGAAATTGGCCGCACGATCTCAGTACGACCATCACGGCGACAAAATGTTCAACCTGAATTGTGAATGAGGTGTGAATCATGCCTCATTGTCGCCGGTTCCTTGGCGTCAATTCTGTGACAAATATTGAACCGGATGGAGGCGTTTTGCCAGTACCAATTATCAGAAATGAGGACTGGTTTGAAAAGTTTTCATTTTTCATTTAGCAGTCCGTCGCTGTCTTTGTCATAACCTGTTGGTAACAGGCGAAAAAGGCCGTTGAAAGCGTCTAGAATGCGCAGGCTTCCTTACCGATGAGCATAGTGGCTATGCAGCATGACGCAAGCGCCGAACCCCGTACAGCACTCCCTGGGCGCCTGGTTTATTTGATGGGACCTTCTGGCTCCGGCAAGGACTCATTGATCGATGCTGCCCGGGCAACATTAGCGACTCATAATGTGGCAGTCGCCCGGCGGGTGATCACCCGTTCGGCTGAGGCCAAGGGTGAGGATGCCGTTGGCGTTTCGCCCGAGCGTTTTGCACAAATGCGTGCCGAGGGCGACTTTGCCTTGTGCTGGCGGGCCAATGGTCTGGACTATGGCATCCCGGTGCAGATCGACCACTGGTTGCAGCAGGGGCGGAGCGTGCTGGTCAATGGCTCGCGCGCGCACCTGGCTGAGGCGCGGCAACGATATCCTGACCTTCTGGCGGTACTGCTGACTGTCGAGCCGCAGGTATTGCG
>JBOICD010000682.1:0-1520 GCA_050739855.1 Pseudomonas sp. | reverse complement strand
TCATTGGCTTTCTGGCCAATGCCAACCTTCTCCAGTAACGCCCGGGCCTTGGCCTCACGCTCGGCCTTGCCGCGCTTGCGCACCACCTTCTGCGCCAGGCACAGGTTCTCCAGCACGGTCATGTGCGGGAACAGGTTGAAGTGCTGGAACACCATGCCGACTTCACGGCGGTAGGCGTTGACGTCGGTCTTCGGGTCGGCCAGTTGCAGGCCGTCGATGGCCACGGTGCCCTCATCGAACGACTCCAGGCCGTTGAGGCAGCGCAGGAAGGTCGATTTGCCCGACCCCGAAGGCCCGAGTACCACCAACACTTCACCCTTGGCCACGTTGGTGCTGACGTGATCGACCGCGCGCACCACCTGGCCACGGGTATCGAAGACTTTTACCAGATCACGGACTTCAATCACTTTGCGCAAGCCTCCGCTCAAGCCGGCTGGCCATGTGCGACAGCGGCAGGTTGATCAACAGGTACAGGCCGGCGACGCAGAACCAGATCTCGAAGGTCGAGAACGAGGTAGTGATCGCTTCGCGCCCGCTCTTGGTCAGTTCGGTAATGGCGATCACCGACACCAGCGAGGTGTCCTTGACCAGGCTGATGAACTGCCCGGCCAGCGGCGGCAGCACGCGTTTGAACGCTTGCGGCAGCACCACGTGACGCATCGACTGGCCAGCGCTCAAGCCCAGCGAGCGAGCGGCTTCGCCCTGCCCCTTGGCAATCGATTGCACACCGGCGCGGACGATTTCGGCCACGTACGCGCCGGTAAACAGTGCCAGCGCTGCCACCCCGGCGAACTCGCGGGACAGGTTAAGCACGGTGCCGATGAAGAAATAGAAAATGAAGATCTGTACCAGCAGTGGCGTGCCGCGCACCAACTCGACGTAGACCGTGGACAGGTCACGCAGGGTCGGGTTGTTCGACAAGCGGCAGAGGCCGGCAAACAGACCGATCACCAGGCCCAGCACGCCAGAGGCCACCGAGATCCAGACAGTGGTCCACAGGCCCCAGGCCAACGGTCCGGCGGCCCAGTGATGGGTCACACCGATCAGGTCGCCTTCGGCGATATCATCGCCACGGGACAGCTGCACGCTGGCCTGTTCAACCTCGAACACCTGCTCGGCGCCGCTCTCGCCACGCAGGGTAACGGTGGCCATGTCGCCTTTGGGGGTGATCGATTCAATGGTGCCGTTCTCGCTGGCACGCTGGGCGACTTCAGCCTGGTAGGCGAAGTACTGCGGTACCCGGTTCCAGCTCCACTCGTAGGAAATCATCGAGGTCGCGTAATACAGGCTCAGCGCCAGGCCCACCAGGACCAGCGCGGTGAGCCCGTGCCAGGGCCACTGGGCTTTTTTGTGTTTGATCACTTAAGGGGACTTCCGTAAAAGCGAACGCGCAGGACCTGCCTGCGCGTCGGGTTTCAAACCGGGCGTGGTGCCGCGGCCTTATTCCATGTCCTTGAGCCAGGCGGTGTCCTTGAACCACTTGTCGTGGATTCGATCGTAGGTACCGTCGTGCTTGATCT
>JBOICD010000681.1:0-1528 GCA_050739855.1 Pseudomonas sp. | reverse complement strand
CGCCATCTTGCAACAAGGGGTACTTGAGGCAATCGGCCGCCTCACTAATCAGCGGCCCCTGGGCCAGTAACGCCGGGCTGGCTACCGGCAACAGCACCGGCGCCATCAGTCGAATCGACGCCAGCCCCGGATAAGTGCCCAGACCATGGCGCAGGGCCACGTCAATTCGATCGCGCTTGAAGTCCACCAGCGTCGCCGAGGCTTCGACCCGTACCTCGATCTGTGGATGCAATGCACTGAAACGACCGATCCTTGGCACCAACCACGCCGCAGCAAACGAAGGGACCGTGCTGATGGTGAGGCTTTTTTCCAGGGTCAGGCTTTCCAGCGTTGAATAGGATTTTTCGATCAGGTCAAAACCGCGCAGCAAACTGGAGTGCACCCGCGCACCGGCTTCAGTGAGATACACCCCATGGTGGCCACGCACAAACAGCGCAACGCCCACGCGCTCCTCCAGCAAGCGTATCTGTTGGCTAACCGCGCCAGGCGTGACCCCCAGCCGTTCGGCCGCCGCCTTCAAACTGCCCAGGCGTCCTGTCTCGGTAAAGGCACGCAATGCCAGCAACGGTAAAACTGCTCCCACAGGCCCCACCTCAGTTTAGAAATTCTAAACTCATTAGAGAGAAATCATCGTTTTTCAAGACTACCGCACCTCACTAGGATAGTTGTCAGAACCTCAACTACAAAGCAACTTTAGCCACGCAGGATGCGAAAAATGAATGGCCCTGAACTGATCCTCTATACCGATAGTTCTCCTAACGGATTCAAGATCACCATCGCCCTTGAGGAACTGGGCCTGCCTTACACCCTCAGGCATGTCCGTATCGAGCAGGGCGACCACCGTCGCGCTCAGTTCCTCAAGCTCAATCCCCATGGGCGCATTCCCGTCCTGGTCGACGAAGACACAGGCATCACGCTGTTCGAGTCTGCAGCCATCCTGCTGTACCTGGCGGAAAAAACCGGCCGCCTGCTGCCAGGCAATCCGGTCATGCGTTGGTCGGCCATCAAGTGGTTGATGTTTCACACCTCGAGCATGGGACCGATCCTTGGTCAACGGGTGCATTACGAACTATTCGAAAGCGCACCAAACACAGCTGTTATCGAACGCTTTCGACGCCTCACCGAAGACACCTTCGCCACGCTGGACAGCCACCTGGAAGACAGTCACTGGCTGGCCGGCCCGGAGTACAGCATCGCCGACATTGCCACCTTCGGCTGGATGCACATCGCCCGCATCATCGATTTCGACTTCAACGACTTCAGCCACTTGAGCTCCTGGTTTGACCGTGTCAGCCAGCGCCCCGCCGTGCAACGCGGCATCAGCCTGCCGCAACCGGCGACCGGCCCCTGACACCTACCGCAGAAGAGAACCGGCATGAACGAGACTGTGATACGCACCGACCACGCAACCACCCGAGGCGCCAGCGCACCCGCCTTTGCCGGGCATCCTGGCTACAACCGGATGTTCGCGCCTGATCAACTGACGCTGGGCATCTTTCTGCCACTGCGCTTCTATCAAAGCGATATG
>JBOICD010000680.1:0-1528 GCA_050739855.1 Pseudomonas sp. | reverse complement strand
CATCAACGGCGCATCGTCAGCGGGAGATGCCACGACCACCGAGCGCTTGAGGCCCTCGGTGCCCAGAATATGCTCGATGAATTCTTTGACCTCACGACCCCGCTCACCGATCAAACCGACCACGATGATGTCGGCCTCGGTAAAGCGGGTCATCATCCCCAGCAGCACACTCTTGCCCACGCCGGTACCGGCGAACAGGCCCAAGCGCTGGCCACGACCTACGGTCAACAAACCGTTGATGCTGCGGATACCGACATCCAGCGGCACACTGATCGGGTCGCGATTGAGCGGGTTGATGGTCGGGCCGTCCATCGGCACCCAGTCTTCGGCCTTCATCCCGCCTTTGCCATCCAGCGCCCGGCCAGCCCCGTCGAGGACCCGACCGAGCATGCTCATGCCCATGGGCAGACGGCCGTTGTCGGCCAGCGGCACGACCCGCGCTCCTGGCGCGATCCCGGCGACACTGCCGACCGGCATGAGAAACACTTTGCTGCCGGCGAAGCCCATGACTTCCGCCTCGACCCGCACCGGGTGGTAGCTGTCGTCGTTGATCACCACGCAGCGGCTGCCAATCGCAGCACGCAGGCCTTCGGCTTCCAGGGTCAAGCCGACCATGCGTAGCAGGCGACCCTCGACGACGGGCTGGGCAGGCAACTTTACGCTGTCGGCATAGGTACCCAGGCGCTTGCCGAAACTGGTGCGTTCAAGGCGCATTGGTGTCGTCCAGATCGACCGTCAGATCAGGCGCCGCAGGATGCAGGCCCTGGTCATGCAACTGATCGAACAGTTGCGCCAGGGCCTTGTCGATACGGGTTTCCATGGTCGCATCGATGCGGCTATGGTCGGTTTCGATACGGCAGCCACCCGGCAGCAGCGCCTCGTCTTCGAGCAGCTTCCAGCGCTCTTCGTGACGCTCGCGCAAGGCCTTGGCCTGCTCGAAGTCCTGCGGATTGATATGAATACGGATGTTGTCAGCGCCCATGGGCAGCAGTTTCAGGGCCTCACGCAGCACCTGGCTGATCTGGCTGGAGTCACTGCGCAGCTCGCGGCCGATGACCTCACGGGCCATGTGCGCGACCAGGTTGACCAGGGCTTTCTCGATCTGGCTGTCCTGCTCGGCAATTGGCTCCAGGAGGTTACCCATCAGCTGTTCGAGGCTGGCCAATTTGGCCGCCAGCGCGACTTCAGCTTCCTGACGGACCTTGAGCTGGGTGCTGTGGAAGCCCTCGCGTTCGCCGGTGGAAAAACCTTCGTTGTAGGCTTCCTGACGAATGCTTTCGAGCTCTTCGAGGGTCAGCGGCTGGACTTCCTCCAGTGGCACTTCCTCGACTTCCTCCTGCACCACTTCAGGTTCGGGCTCGGGCTCAGGTTCGGGCTCCGGATCGAAGCTGGGCAGCGCCCAGCGATTGAAGGCCTCGACTTCATCGGCGCGAATCAGTTCACTCAGGTGCTCGTTGGTTGACATGATTGCACGCACTCAAAAAATCGCGGGGCAAGCCCGCTCCCACAGGGAAGCACTGTGGGAGCG
>JBOICD010000679.1:0-1530 GCA_050739855.1 Pseudomonas sp. | reverse complement strand
GGTCCGGTAGCAGACGGTCGAGCACGGCGGTCAACATGCCAGGGCCGGTAAGCCGGTTCAGTCGACTGGCATAATCGTAGAAACCTGCCGGGTCGTCGTCTTTGTCCGGTCTGGATTGGTAAAAGTCCGGTTCGGCCTGATAGCGCCCATGCATTTCTTCGGAAATGGCGATCAGCGTAGGGTTGCCAGGGTGGCTGCCGATCATGCTGGTGTTGTACTGCTGGTCCATGCTCAGTTTTTCATTGGACATGGCAGGGTGTAGCAGCAGGCCATCCTCGGTGGCAGCAAGCTCCACTTCATCGATGCTCTGCGCCCCGCACGGCGTCAACCAACCGATACAGCCGAAGCGGTTGTTACCTGGCGCGAGCAGTTCGTCGTCGACGTCTATGTACAAGCCGCCCTCATGATGCAGCATTGGATAGCGCAACACGTCCGAGGCCGAGGCGTAATTGGTGGCCACGCCGCCATTGCCATCCAGGGCAGCCTGGTACTGGTCGAAGTACTTGCTTTGCTCGAATGCCCTGAAGAACGGCTGCTCCTCTAGCGTCAGGACGGTCAGCCCGGGGGCCTTCACCTGCAGCTGACGCAGGTTTTGCGTGTACACCGATGGGTTGCTCCTGGACAGGAACAAGCGGTACTGATACTGACTGTTCTTCAACTGATTCGCGTTTTTGCCGAGGTTTTCCACCAGCTCGGGGCTGATGGCCTTGTCACCGACCCAGAGGGCGGAAATTGTTTTTGGAATCGGGCGGGCGCCTCGAGTGGGGACGGGCAGTTCGATCGGTAGTGGAAGGTCGATGCCCAAGGCGCGCAGGGTGGACGAGCGCATCTGGTCGGTGACTGCCCGGGCATAGGGATCGGTGGGCACAAGGGCGTCCGTGCCGGCCTGGGCTTCATAGTAGGTCGGGTCTACGTTGTTCAGATCATCGGTTTTGAGAAACAGGTCAAACTCCATGTCGTAGACCAGATCGAGCTCCTCCGCATAGTCTGGATGGGGCAGGAAGTATCCGGCCAGATGATCTGGCTGGCCGGTGTAAAGAGGGTAGCGGCGCACTGAGCTGGCGACGGCGGCATTACCATTTTCCAGTGGGGCAATACGCTCTGGGCGGTGAAAGTAGGGGGCAACCTCTACTTCAGGCAGGCGTGGCGGGTCGACAGGGCTGAGCGGGTAGCCCAACTGGTCGTTGACCCGGCTGGGCAAGACGAAGCCGTCGCTCTTGACCCGGAACAATGCACTACCTTTGGCCAGGCCCTCTACAACCAGAGGCGTGGCATTGAACAGGCCATAGGCAATGTTGCTGACGCCGTCGGCCTTGTTCTGCAAGGTCTTGCCATTGATCGCCTGGTCCAGACCCAGGCCCAACTGAGCGATTCCGCCAACAGCGAGCAGCGGCGCCAGCCCAGGTACCACGAAGGCCAGCGGGGTCAGCAGGTTGAGTGCCGAAGTCAGGTAACCGCGCCATCTGGCCTTGGTCACTTCGCTGTTGCTGGTAATGATGAAGTCAGCGTCGGCGTAGCTGCGTTGCTGCT
>JBOICD010000678.1:0-1531 GCA_050739855.1 Pseudomonas sp. | reverse complement strand
ATCCAGGTCAGCCTGAACAATCTGACGAAGAAAGTTGGCCGGGACAGCTGGGCCCGCCTTGGGATCAAGAGTGGCATCGAGAATGGGGTCGAGAGTGGGCTTGCTCATAGGATCCTTGAACGTACTAGTGCGCGACCAGGGTAGGCCGACTAAATCAAAGCGCTTATCATAGCCGAAGCTGTCAACCCCCTGACAGGCCTTCGATTTTCTCGACCGAGTGGATTTTCCCATGATCAAGCTGCATACCAATCACGGCGTCATCACCCTGAACCTCTTCGCTGACAAGGCTCCAGAGACCGTGGCCAACTTTGAGGAGTACGTTAAGGCTGGTCATTACGACAACACCATATTCCACCGCGTAATCAGCAACTTCATGATCCAAGGTGGCGGTTTTGAGCCAGGCATGAAGCAGAAAGCAACTCGCGCAACGATCAAGAACGAAGCCAACAACGGCGTTTCCAACAAAATCGGCACCGTCGCCATGGCCCGCACCATGGAACCGCATTCGGCTTCCGCACAGTTCTTCATCAACGTTGCCGACAACAACTTCCTCGACCACAGCGCACCGACCGTTCAAGGCTGGGGCTACACCGTGTTCGGTGAAGTGGTCGAAGGCATGGACGTGGTGAACAAGATCAAAGCCGTCGCCACCACCATGAAGTCCGGCCACCAAGATGTTCCGGTTGATGACGTAATCATCGAGCGCGCAGAGATCGTCACCGAGTAAGCCGTTTGATCAACCTACTGATCTCCGACCTGCACCTCGAAGAACAACGCCCGGATATCACCCGGGCGTTTCTGCATTTCCTCGCCGGTCGCGCCCGCACGGCCGACGCGCTGTACATCCTTGGCGACTTCTTTGAAGCCTGGATCGGCGACGACGCCATGGGCCCTTTCCAGCGCTCGATTGCTCAAGCCCTACGCGAGCTGAGCGACGGCGGCACACGCATTTACCTGATGCACGGCAACCGCGACTTCATGCTCGGTCAAGGCTTCTGTCGTCAGGCTGGCTGCACCCTGCTCCGCGACCCATGCTTGGTCGAACTGAACGGCCAATCCGTATTGTTGATGCACGGCGACAGCCTCTGCACCCAAGACGCAGCCTACATGCGCCTGCGGCGCATTTTGCGCAACCCGCTGACGCTCTGGGTGTTGCGCCATCTGCCGCTGGCGACCCGGCACAAGCTGGCACGCAAGCTGCGCAAAGAAAGTCGCGCACAGACACAAATGAAAGCCATTGAAATCACTGACGTCAGCCCGGAGGAAGTCCCCCGCGCAATGGCTGCCCATGGTGTCCGCACGCTGATCCACGGCCACACCCATCGCCCCGCCGTGCACCCGCTGGAGATCCACGGCAAACCCGCGCAGCGCATTGTACTAGGTGACTGGGATCAACAGGGCTGGGCCTTACAGGTCGACGAACAGGGCTTCCGGCAAGCACCGTTCGCCCTGAGCGACGACTGAGCTCGCCTTAGCTGGCACTGGGAATTCCGCTGTGAAAACGGAATTCAGGGTCGGGAGACTCGATCAG
>JBOICD010000677.1:0-1531 GCA_050739855.1 Pseudomonas sp. | reverse complement strand
TCTGCATTCATGGCGACCAGCCGATCGTCGGATCAGCCCAATGCATCGATCAAGAACTTTCTCCTGTCGAGCTTCCCGGTGTGTCATTTGACGGTGACCAAGGCGTGCGAGAGCGCTGTGTTCCAGTCGGCCACCAACACGGTGTTGAATACCGTCAGAGGCAGTATCCTGAATGATGGTGGTGCCACCCTGACGAACATCACGCTGGTCGACAGCCCGGCGTTTGATGCAGGCACCTTTGGATTCTTCACCTGCGACGGCAGCGGTTTGCCAACCACGACACCCCTGTCGCCCGCTACCCTGGCAGTTGGCGCGTCGATTTGCTACAAGGGACAATACACCTCCAATACCCTGTCAACACTCGATACGGTCACTGCAAGCGGATCAACGGGGTCTAGCACGGTGTCGAATACGGCAAGTGCCACATGCACCGCAACGCCACCCAGCGCAGGCCTGTCCATCACGAAGATATGCGACGTCGATCTGGAGGTTGTGAGCGGCAAGCTTGCGCTGAAAGTCAACTTCAGCGGTTCAGTGACCAATAGCGGCGGCCTTGCCCTGACCGGGGTGGAGGTGTGCGAGGCTCATGAGCAGACCTATACAGGGACTCAAACGCCGTGCGATGTTACCCACACCACAATTTCCATCGGCAACCTTGCTGCGGGTGCCTCGGCCAATTACAGTGGGTCTTACTACCCAACGCAGGCATTGACAGCGGGCGGCCTGTCGACACTGGCCGATCCGGAACTGGCACTGTTCAAGGACCAGGTTATGGCCCGGGGAACCAAGCCGGCGATCGTTGGCGGTGGCATACAAAGCTCACCAGCAAACGAGGCAACATGCCCGCTGTGCAAGTAATTTCCTGGCGATCTGGCACTGACCCAAGCCAACCCCGGGGATGACGACTGAAATCGTCATCCCGGGGGGCGACTTATTAAACGTATTGAAGAGGTATGGCCATGGATCACAAGTCAGGGTGGAAACCTTTTGCAGTACTGCTGGTAGCGCTGACCGTCCTCGGTGGGTCGTCATGGTATGCGGCCAGGTGGAACGTCGGGAGCACCAGCCATGAAGCCTCAGCAGTGGTTTCGAAGGGGCAGGCTCCGGCTGACACAAGGGGCGAGAGAGCCGCCGTGTTGGCGTCGCCTTTTGGCCTGCAGGCGCAAAAGACAGAAGCGGCTGGCGTCACCGGCCGCTGGATCGGCGGGCTGGATACTGGCGGCGGAAACAGGGTTCAAGTCAGCTTTAACCTGCGGGCGACAGATGAGCAGCTTACCGGTACGGCCACTTTCCCGATTGGTGAAGGCAGCATCGAGGACGGAAAAATCAGGGGCTCCCAGCTGTCATTTTCCACGCGGCACCGGCTGCCATCGACTGGGCAGATTCTGGTCACCCGATTCGCCGGCGAGATATCCGACGGCACGATAGCGCTCCAGATGCAGACGGAAGGCGGGGAAAGCCGGCTGACCATCAACCAGGTTTCGCGTTAATGCGGAATTGAGGGGGATGGCGGCGTGCGAGGGCTGCTGTT
>JBOICD010000676.1:0-1558 GCA_050739855.1 Pseudomonas sp. | reverse complement strand
AGCCCAGGCGCTCGGATCGAAGGACGTCATGGAAGAGATCGACCGTATCCGCTTCCAGATTGAAGAGTTCACCCGCAAGGGCGACTTCAACAAGGTCGCCGAGCTGCAATACGGCAAGCTGCCCGAACTTGAAAAACGCCTGAAGGCCGCGCAGGACAGCGAGGCGCAGAAGGAAACCAGCAACGTGCCCAAGCTGTTGCGTACCCAGGTCGGTGCTGAAGAGATTGCCGAGGTCGTGGCGCGCGCCACCGGCATTCCGGTCAGCAAACTGATGCAGGGCGAGCGCGACAAGCTGCTGCTGATGGAGGGCAAGCTGCATGAGCGCGTGGTCGGCCAGGACGAGGCCATTGGCGCGGTCGCCAACGCGATCCGCCGCTCGCGTTCAGGCCTCAGCGATCCAAATCGTCCGACCGGCTCCTTCCTGTTCCTCGGCCCGACGGGTGTGGGCAAGACCGAGCTGTGCAAGGCGCTGGCAGGTTTCCTGTTTGACAGCGAAGACCACCTGATTCGTGTCGACATGAGTGAGTTCATGGAAAAACACTCGGTGGCCCGCCTGATTGGTGCGCCTCCCGGCTATGTGGGCTATGAGGAAGGCGGTCACCTCACGGAGGCCGTGCGCCGCAAGCCCTACAGCGTGCTGCTGCTCGACGAGATCGAGAAAGCCCACCCGGACGTGTTCAACGTGCTGCTGCAGGTGCTGGACGATGGCCGCCTGACCGATGGCCAAGGACGTACTGTCGACTTCAAGAACACAGTGATCGTGATGACCAGCAACATTGGTTCACCCATCATCCAGTCCATGGTTGGCCAGCCGGCCGAAGACATCAAGGACGCGGTGACGGATGAGCTGAAGAACTATTTCCGCCCGGAGTTCCTGAATCGCATCGACGAGACCGTGGTGTTCCATGCACTCGACGCGAAGAACATCGAGTCGATCGCGCGCATCCAGCTCAAGGTGTTGATGGAGCGCCTGCAGAAAATGGACCTGGCGATGGAAGTCTCGGAAGCGGCAATTGCCGAGCTGGCCAAGGTCGGCTTCGACCCGGTGTTTGGCGCACGACCACTCAAGCGCGCCATCCAGCAGCGCATCGAGAATCCGCTGTCCAGGCTGTTGCTGGAAGGGCGCTTTCCGCCCAAGAGCGTGATCCCGGTCGAGGTGGATCCCGTGCGCGAGCCGGGCGTTTTCAGGTTCGAGCGAGCCACCCACTAAGCCCTGGTGCCGCAGGGTGCCATTGAGTGTGTAGCTTCCGGCGATTGCCTTTCAATGGCTGCGCATGTTCTTTCGCTGAAGGTAAAACCCGATCCTGCGCAGGCAGGATGCGGGTGCGGTGAGTGAGGCATCGGTGAAATGCGCAGGGTGTTTGTGTAACCATGTGCTCGCTTGTGTAAAAGCCTTGCGACGCGCATTGAGCGCTGCGCATTTCTGCCAGCGTTCGAGCCCCGGTGCGAAGGCAAACCAACCGTGAGCCCCTGAGCACGAAGGCCGCCGTCTGCCGGCAAGGGGCGTTTGGGCAATGAAACCACCTACCACCTGCATGAGGCTTGTACAGACCGGGTC
>JBOICD010000675.1:0-1559 GCA_050739855.1 Pseudomonas sp. | reverse complement strand
ATGGTGCCGATCACCACCGGGTCTTCCAGTTGCTGTTCGGCCATGGGGGCGTTGAGGCTCTTGCTCTTGCGCAGGCTGACCATCGGCTCGACATAGCGCTCGCGGATCAGGTCCGGATCAAGAATTTCCAGGCCTTCGGGCAGGGTGATGCCCTGGGCGCGGGCTACAGCCTGAACGTCGTCAGGCTTGGCCAGCAGCACGCAACGGGCGATGCCGCGGGTCTGGCAGATAGCGGCGGCCTGCACGGTCATCGGCTCGGCGCCTTCAGGCAGGACGATACGCTTGTTGGCCTGCTGGGCGCGCTGGATCAACTGATAGCGGAACACTGCTGGCGACAGGCGCAGCTCACGCGGCGTGCCGCAGCGCTGGTGCAGCCAGTCGGCGTCCAGGTAGCTGGCGACGAAGTCGGTGATGATTTCCGCGCGCTCGCGGTCATCCACCGGAATTTCCTTGTTCAGCTGGTTCAACTGGTTGGCGGTGTCGTAGGAGCCGGTGCTCACCGACAGGATTGGCAAGCCGGCCAGCAACGCACCCTGGCACAGTTCGAGAATGCGCGGGTCAGGCTTGCTGTCGCTGGTCAGTAGCAGCCCGGCCAGGGGCACGCCGTTGATCGCCGCCAGACTCACGGCGAGGATGATGTCGTCACGGTCGCCCGGCGTTACCACCAGGGTGCCGGGCTTGAGCAGTGGCACGGTATTGGCCACGGTACGGGCACAGATGATGATCTTGTTCATCCGCCGCTGTTCGTAATCACCGGCGTTGAGCACCTGGGCACCGAGCAGCTCAGCCACGTCGCGAGTGCGCGGGGCATTGAGATCGGCCTGATAGGGAATGCAGCCCAGCAGGCGGAAGTCATCGCCGCGCAGCAATGGCGAGTGCTCTTTCAGGCGTTCGGCGAACACGCTCATGCTCTCGTCGGTGCGCACCTTGTTGAGGATCACGCCGAGCACTTTCGGGTCTTTCGGTCCGCCGAACAGCTGGGCCTGCAACTCGACCCGGCCGGAGAGCTCGGTGAGCACTTCGTTTTCCGGTGCCGAAACCAGGATTACCTCGGCATCCAGGCTCTTGGCCAGGTGCAGGTTGACCCGGGCGGCATAGCTGGCGTGACGGGTCGGAACCATGCCTTCGACAACCACCACGTCTTTGCCGATGCACGCTTGCTGGTACAGGGTGATGATCTCTTCGAGCAGCTCATCGAGCTGACCATCGCCGAGCATGCGCTCGACATGGGCCAGGCTCAACGGCTGTGGTGGCTTGAGCCCGTGGGTGCGCGCGATCAGTTCAGTGGAGCGCTCGGGGCCGGTATCGCCGGGGTGCGGCTGGGCAATCGGCTTGAAGAAGCCGACTTTCAGCCCGGCGCGCTCAAGGGTGCGCACCAGGCCGAGGCTGATGGAGGTCAGGCCGACACCAAAGTCGGTCGGCGCGATGAAAAATGTCTGCATGCGAGCTTCTCGAAATGAGCTGTGCAAAAAGAATCAATTGCCAAGGGTATCGCTATCGGCACTCTGCCGGTAGCGGCTAATTTCGGTGGGAGCGGGCTTGCCCCGCGATTGCTATGT
>JBOICD010000674.1:0-1566 GCA_050739855.1 Pseudomonas sp. | reverse complement strand
GCCGCTACCCGATAGGCTTCGGCCATGGTCGGGTAGTTGAAGGTGGTGTTGACGAAGTACTTCAGGGTGTTGCGCTCACCCGGCTGATCCATGATCGCCTGACCGATGTGGACAATCTCCGAAGCCTGATAACCGAAGCAGTGCACACCGAGGATTTCCAGGGTCTCGCGGTGGAACAGGATCTTCAGCATGCCTTGCGGCTCACCGGCGATCTGCGCCCGCGCCATGCCTTTGAAGAAGGCCTTGCCGACTTCGTAAGGTACCTTGGCCTGGGTCAGCTCCTGCTCGTTCTTGCCGATCGAGCTGATCTCCGGAATGGTGTAGATGCCGGTCGGCACGTCGTTGACGAAACGCCAGCTGCCATTGTCGACGATGCTGCCAGCGGCGGAGCGACCCTGGTCGTGCGCAGCACTGGCCAGGCTTGGCCAGCCGATCACGTCACCGGCACCGTAGATGTTCGGCACGTGGGTGCGGTAGTTCTCGTCGACTTCGATCTGGCCACGGCTGTTGACCTTGATGCCGATGTTTTCCAGGCCCAGCCTGTCGGTGTTGCCGGTACGGCCATTGCACCAGAGCAAGGCGTCAGCCTTGATTTTCTTACCCGACTTCAGGTGCAGGATCACACCGTTGTCCAGGCCTTCGACGCGCTCGTACTCTTCGTTGTGGCGAACGGTGATGTTGTTGTTGCTGAAGTGGTAGCTCAACGCCTGGGAAATTTCCGAGTCGAGGAAGCTCAGCAACTGGCCACGGTTGTCCACCAGCTCCACCAGCACACCCAGGCCACTGAAGATCGATGCGTATTCGCAACCAATGACGCCTGCGCCGTAAACGATCAGTTTGCGCGGGGTGTGGCCGAGGCTGAGGATGGTGTCGCTATCGTAGATCCGCGGGTGATGGAAATCGATGTCGGCCGGACGGTACGGACGCGAACCGGTGGCGATGATGATGTGCTTGGCCACCAGCTTCTCGACCACGCCGTTGGCGCAGACCACTTCAATGGTCTGCTCGTCAGCAAAACTGCCGGTACCGAAGAACACATCGACACGGTTGCGGGCGTAGTAGCCGGTGCGTGAAGCGACCTGCTTGGCGATTACTTTCTCGGCACTTTTAAGCACGTCAGGGAACGAGAACCAGCGCGGCTCACCAATGGCCCGGAACATCGGGTTGGTGTTGAACTGCATGATCTGGCGCACCGAGTGACGCAGGGCCTTGGACGGGATGGTGCCCAGGTGGGTGCAGTTGCCGCCGACCTGGCGACGGCTATCGACCATCGCCACCTTGCGTCCTGCTTTGGCAGCATTCATTGCCGCCCCTTCTCCTGCGGGGCCGGAACCCAGCACCACTACGTCGTAGTTGTAGACAGCCATGCGTACTCCTTCAGAACAGGCCCGGTCGCCACATTGGCGAGCGGGGCTAGATCATGTCGCCAGCGGCGCCATGAAAAAATTCGGGTGCAGTCTAATCAAGCTTGAACGCCGCGCACATTAACCCTTGGTCGCGTCGTAGGCTATTTTTCTCTGCACTACATGTATTCATCGCGGGGCAAGCCCGCTCCCACACTGTGGG
>JBOICD010000673.1:0-1568 GCA_050739855.1 Pseudomonas sp. | reverse complement strand
GGGTGAAGCACATCGTTGATGCGCTGGAGGAGGCCGAGGATCCGTGGGCGGCGAAAACGGCGGCCAAACTGCGCACACGCTCACCCCTGATGCTGCACGTGACGCTGGAGCAGATTCGCCGGGCGCGCGGCATGAGCCTGGCCGACGATTTGCGCATGGAACGGGACATGGTGCATCACTGCTTTCACCTCCATCCTGGCGCACAAAGCGAGACGGTGGAGGGCATACGCGCGCTGGCCATCGACAAGGACTACAAACCCCGGTGGAGTCCGGCACGCATTGAGGACGTGAAGCCGGGCATGGCAGATGCCTTTTTCGCCAGTCCGTGGAGCGCAGAACTGCACCCGCTACGCGATCTTTGCTGAGGTGTCCATTGGCCAAAGCGGTGCATTTGGGCCGGCGAGGGGCGGCTACCGGCTCTCATTGCGACCTTCCCTTCGTGTGCCAGGGCGGGAAAACAGCCAGGAGACCACGGCGGGATGCGCCGACGCCATGGATTAATAAGGAGAGTCTGAAGCAGAGGCAGCGTCTATCGGCAAACGCAGGCGCCGTCCGACTTTCAACTTGCTGAAGACATGCTGCAGATGGGTTTTCACCGTGTTATCACTGATGGTCATTGCCCGGGCGATTTCCTTGTTGGTCATGCCAGTGCCGACCCAATGAACAACTTCCCATTCCCTCTTCGTCAGGATTCCGGGTTCCAATTCAGCCAGCAAGTTGTGGTGGCCGGGCCGATGCGACAACGTTTCCAGCGCTTCCGCCATCAACTTGCGGTTGATCCAGATATCCCCAGAATGAACGACCCGAATGGCCTTCAGCCATTGCTCTGGCGGGGATTTTTTGGGTACCAAGCCTTTGACACCATGCGCCGTGGCATCGACAACCTCGCGGCGGCCCATAACGTCACAAAACAGGATTGTTTTTGTTTCCGGGCTGATCATGTGTATTCGAGGCAGCAGCGGCGACCCGTCCTCGAATTGAAATCGCCAATCCAGTAGAAAAACGTCCGGTGTCACGTTTTTTGTGACGCGCAGGAGTTGCAAAGTATTTCTGACTGCATCTATCAGGCTGAGATCCGCGTGAGGGGCCAAGGCAGTCCGCCAGCATTCGTGAAGGATGATGTCATTGCTGATATTCAATACAGTAATAGCGGACACGATATATCGATCGTCGTCCAAAATCGAACCGGCAGTTGACTTCGGAGCCGATCCCTCACTTTTTCTTCAGGCCTTTTCTTCAATTTTTGCTTCAACTTGTGTTTCAACTTTTTCACTCTAGTCTTAAATGGATTTTCTTGCCATAGGCGGACAGATATGGCTGCATATTTTTTGAAACAAAAACCATATTTTGTAAAAAACTAGTACAGTTTTTCGTGCAACGAAGCAGGCAGGAACAGCAGCCCTCGCACGCCGCCATCCCTTCAATTCCGCATTAACGCGAAACCTGGTTGATGGTCAGCCGGCTTTCCCCGCCTTCCGTCTGCATCTGGAGCGCTATCGTGCCGTCGGATATCTCGCCGGCGAATCGGGTGACCAGCATCTGCCCAGTCGATGGCAGCCGGTGCCGCG
>JBOICD010000672.1:0-1571 GCA_050739855.1 Pseudomonas sp. | reverse complement strand
AGCCGGCACATCCTCAATCAAATGGTCGGCGGCCAGCACCAACAACACCGGATCCTGTCCACCCTCAAGCGCCTGCAACGCCGCCAGCGCAATAGCCGGCGCCGTATTACGACCTACCGGCTCCAGCAAGATACTCGCCCCCTCCATGCCCAACTGACGCAACTGCTCGGCCGCCAAAAAGCGATGCTGCTCATTGCAAATCAGGCGCGGCAAAGACACTTCAAGCCCCTGCAAACGCACAAGCGTCGACTGCAACATGGTTAGCTTTGCATCGGTAAGCGCCAGAAACTGCTTGGGATTGAGCTGTCGAGACAGCGGCCACAAACGCGAGCCGGAACCGCCAGCCATGATGATTGGGGTAATCATTGTGCCGTCCTTAAAATTGAATTGACTCAATACCCAGAGCTAAGTCTGGTTGGGAAACATATATCCGCGCTATGTAACAGCCTCGTCGGTAGCAGCCATGCGTGGCAACTGAAAAATGAAACAGCTGATTCGAAAACTAAACTAGTGTCATGTCTCAAAAATAAATTTCTCATCTGAGCTACGCTTTCATGGTCGGTCAGGGCTTGGAGTGGTGCCATGAATTCTCAAGACATCGTGCTCAGTGAAGACGAACTGATCGAGCTGAGTCGGCGCCTAAGATCAGCCACCATCAGCCAGCGCGACGGCCGTCGGGCGCGGGTGATTTTACTGGCGGCGCAAGGTTGTTCGCGCAACGAAATTGCCCAGTTGACCGGCCTCTCCGTTGTTTCCGTCACGCGCTGGTGCAAGCGTTTTCAAGCGCTTCGCCTGCAAGGCCTGGCGGATCTGCCGGGACGAGGTCGCAAGCCATCATTGCCTGCCGAAGCCTTGAAGCGAACCCTTGAACAAGTCACTCAACCCCGTATCGGTCAGCCGCGCTGGAGCTGTCGCAGCATGGCTCGTGTCGCGGGCATTTCACCGGCCAGCGTCCAACGGATTTGGGCCGCCAATGACATCAAGCCGCACCTGACCCGCACCTTCAAACTGTCCAGTGACCCGCACTTCGAAGAAAAATTCTGGGACGTTATCGGGCTGTATCTGGCGCCACCCGATAAGGCGTTGGTGCTCTGCTGCGATGAAAAGAGCCAGGTTCAAGCCCTGCAACGCACCCAGCCCGGATTGCCATTGGGTATCGGCCATATCCGCACACAAACCCATGACTATGTTCGTCACGGCACGCTAACGCTGTTTGCCGCCATGGATTATCTGCAAGGTCGGCTGATCAGTAGCATCGAAACGCAACACCGGCATCAGGAGTGGTTAGCCTTCCTGAAAAAGATCAACCGGGAAACACCCAAGGCTCTGCAACTGCATTTGATCGTGGATAACTACGCCACTCACAAGCATCCCGTCGTCAAGGAATGGCTCAAGCGACATCCACGATTCCACCTGCACTTCACCCCGACATCGAGTTCCTGGATGAACATGGTTGAACGCTTTTTCCGAGATATCACCGTTTACTTACGTGATGGCAGCTTCAGCTCAACACGCGAATTGGCCAGCTCCATTACCACCTTTTTAGCACTGCACAACGCTCAGCCCTGCCG
>JBOICD010000671.1:0-1573 GCA_050739855.1 Pseudomonas sp. | reverse complement strand
GCCCTGGGGTTTGTGTGCGACGAAACGCATCATCCATTCGGCAACCGTACTGCCCTGGTGCTCATGCGCCAGGCTGTCGATGCCTTTGCGGTAGACCTCTTGACCCAGCTTGTCCTGACGCAGCTCAAGCAGCGCTCGCGAATAGTCGTGGATAAACTCCGGGTGCCCCTGGAAGCACAGCACCTGATCACCAATGTGGTAAGCGGCGTTCGGACAGAAATCGCTTGAGGCAATCACGGTGGCGTTTTCCGGCAGGCGGGTGACCTGGTCCTGGTGACTGATCAACAAGGTCAGCTCCTCGACCTGCGGGCTCATCCATGGCGCCTTGGCATTCATTACATAGCGATGGGTACCCACCCCCCAGCCCTGGGTGGACCGTTCGCTCTTGCCACCGAGCAGCAGCGCCAGCAGTTGATGACCGAAACATACACCCAGCAACTTGTCGCCACGCTGGTAGCGTGCCAGCAGAAACGCTTTGAGGGTTTCGATCCACGGATCATCACCGAACGAGTCGGCCTTGCTGCCAGTCACCAGGTAGGCATCGAATACCTGGTCATCAGCGGGGTATTCGCCGTTCATGACGTTGTATACGTCAAACTCGGCGGCGATCGGTTGACTGCTGAACAACTGCTCGAACATCCGTCCGTAGCCCTGATACTGCCCGATCAGCTCGGGTCGCAGGACGTCGGTTTCCAGGATGCAGATGCGTAACGACATAAAAATAGTCCTGAACGACAAAAGGCGGGATTGCCCCCTAAAGCCTGCCCCGAATAAGGCTTGCAGGCAAGTATGATGCACTGACGAACGGTCACCTCAAGTGGATCCAGGTACAGAACCATTGCAAGCGTCTAGCAAGGGGAATAGTTGCCAGATGGCATAAGGCCTCATAACCAAAAAGAACATTATAAAATATACAAATACGAAAGCGTTCTAAAACACAACTGACGTTGACCCTAAGGTTAGTTGTATACCCATTAGCAAAGGTTCGCGTCTGGACGTCAAACCGCGTTACCCATGTTTGCCGGATCGACGACAAGGAAGCCATTGGGCACTCAGGAATAACAACAAAAAGGCGGTCAGCCATGTTCAAACAATCCAAAGTACGTCAAGCCGGGCTCATTCTCTTTGCCACGACATTGCTGTTGATCCTGCCGAACCTGTCACGCCTGTTCGGCTGAACCTCACTATGGCCCTCTACGGCCCTGCGCAGGTACTCTGCCAGCCTTGATTCGCTGGAGATTGTCTATGCGCCGTTGCCTCGTCCTGTTGTCGACCCTGCTCTGCCTGCCACTGCAGGCGGCGCAGCTGACCCTGGAGCTGGGTAGCAGCAGCCGCCACTGGCAAAGCGCCGAACTGCTGACCCATCCCCAGGCGCAGGATGTTCGCATCGACAACGATGTCTCCTACAAGAAAACCATGCATTACCGTGCGGTGCCATTGGCGGTGTTGCTTGAAGGTGTTGGACCAGAGGATCACCTGCAAGCCGTGGCCGACGATGGTTTTGCCGCCGAGATGCCGGCTGCCCCGTTGCTCAAGGACGGCCCGGCACGCGCCTGGCTGGCCGTCGAAGACC
>JBOICD010000670.1:0-1576 GCA_050739855.1 Pseudomonas sp. | reverse complement strand
TGATCGCCGGTCTGGTCTATGTGCTGATGTTCGGGGCTCAGGGCCTGTTCGGGCCTTGGTTGCAGGATCACGACATCCAGATCGTCTTCGCCTTGCCGGGTATTGTCCTGGCGACCATCTTCGTCACCGTGCCCTTCGTCGCCCGTGAACTGATCCCGCTGATGCAGGAGCAGGGCACCCAGGAAGAAGAGGCTGCGCGTCTGCTGGGCGCCAACGGCTGGCAGATGTTCTGGCACGTGACCCTGCCCAACATCAAATGGGGCCTGATCTACGGTGTGGTGCTGTGTACCGCGCGGGCGATGGGTGAGTTCGGTGCGGTGTCGGTGGTCTCCGGGCACATTCGCGGGGTGACCAACACCTTGCCGCTGCATGTCGAGATCCTCTACAACGAATACAACCACGTCGCGGCCTTCAGCGTCGCCAGCCTGTTGCTGATCCTGGCGCTCTTCATCCTGCTGCTCAAGCAGTGGAGCGAGAACCGTATTAACCGTCTGCGTCATAGCGCAGCGGAGGAATAATTCATGTCGATCGAAGTTCGTAACGTCAGCAAGCGCTTCAACGCTTTCCAGGCTCTGGACAGCATCAACCTGGATATCCACAGCGGTGAGCTGGTGGCGCTGCTCGGTCCGTCCGGCTGCGGCAAGACTACCCTGCTGCGGATCATCGCCGGATTGGAAACCCCCGACCAGGGCAATATCGTTTTCCATGGTGAGGACGTTTCCGGTCACGATGTGCGTGATCGCAACGTCGGTTTCGTGTTCCAGCACTACGCCCTGTTTCGCCACATGAGCGTGTTCGACAACGTCGCTTTCGGTCTGCGCATGAAGCCCAAGGCTGAGCGGCCGAGCGAGAGCAAGATTGCCGAGAAGGTCCATGAGCTGCTGAACATGGTTCAGCTCGACTGGCTCAGCGACCGTTATCCCGAGCAGCTTTCCGGTGGCCAGCGCCAGCGTATCGCCCTGGCGCGCGCCCTGGCCGTTGAGCCCAAGGTGCTGCTGCTCGACGAGCCGTTCGGGGCCCTCGATGCCAAGGTGCGTAAAGAACTGCGCCGCTGGCTGGCGCGCCTGCACGAAGACATCAACCTGACTTCGGTGTTCGTGACCCACGACCAGGAAGAGGCGATGGAAGTCGCCGACCGCATCGTGGTGATGAACAAGGGCGTGATCGAGCAGATCGGCTCGCCGGGCGAGGTTTACGAGCATCCGGCCAGCGATTTCGTTTACCACTTCCTCGGCGACTCCAACCGCCTGCACCTGAGCGAAGGCCATCACGTGCTGTTCCGCCCTCATGAAGTGTCGTTGTCGCGGCATGAGATTGAGGGTCACCATGCGGCCGAAGTACGTGATATCCGTCCGCTGGGCGCGACCACCCGGGTGACCCTGAAGGTTGAAGGGCAGAGCGAGCTGATCGAGGCTGAAGTGGTCAAGGACCATGACAGCCTGACCGGGCTGGCCCGTGGCGAGACCCTGTTCTTCAAGCCCAAGGTTTGGCAGAAAGTCGCCAATATCTGAGTCATCCCCAATCGCGGGGCAAGCCCGCTCCCACAGGGTGAGTGAAAACCCGGTGGGAGCGGGCT
>JBOICD010000669.1:0-1580 GCA_050739855.1 Pseudomonas sp. | reverse complement strand
GCGATAGATTCACCATTATTGCGGATGCATCTTCGACTTGATCAAGCCGATGATGAAGGTCAGCACCGCGCCCCCCGCACCTCCGCCGATAATGCTGCTGATCAGCGCTGCCAGGTCCACTCCGCCACCGGCGGCCGCAGCCGCAGGTTCACCGGTTACCGCCGCGATAATCTGTCCGAGCACGACCCCGCCGATACCCCCGACGATCGAGTTGAGCCCGGGCCCCATGCTTTGTTTGCTCATGCCGACAGCATTGCCGCCCACTACCCCGGCAATGATCTGAACCACCAGACTGACAATATCCATGATCTGTACCCCTTGCAGCGTTGAGAGAGGACGACTCGCATCCGACGACTACAAGGGCACGACCACAGGATCAGAGGCGTCTAGACCCGGTCAACGACTGCAGGCTGTTGCCGATGGCATCAAGTATAGGTGGCCAGTGGCCGCCTGACCTGTCAAATATAATTAACCGCGACAAACGCGCGAAGTGCCGGCTGGCAAGGCATGCCCGGCAATAATTGCACCGAAGCAATGACAAGCTTCGCCCGCGCAATCTGAAGTCGTTTGACATATTAAACGGCTCTGGCAAGCTGTATGACAGGTTTCGACCGGAAATACGGGCCCTCAGCGCCCTTCCGGCAGTGCTCGAAACCTCAGGTAGCGCAAAGGTTTCAGCCGCGCGCCTGCACAATAATGACAGGCCGCGCCTGTCCCAAGGTGACATATGCCCAACAGCAACATTGGCAATAAGAAACAAACCCTTCGCAAACCCGTCGTCCTGATGACCATGGGCGCCCAGGAGCGCAAAGGTCACGACTATCAGGTCATGACCCACAAATACATCGTGCCGCTGGTTGAACATGCCGGTTGCGTACCGGTCCTGGTACCGACCTGCTGCGGCATCGAAGACCTCGAAACCTACCTGGACATGGCTGACGGTGTTTACCTCACCGGTGCTGGCAGCAACATCGACCCAGCGCTCTACGGCCAGGAAAACCAGACCCCGGGCAAAGGCCAGGATCGTGACCGCGACCTGTTCGACCTGCCCCTGGTGAAAGCCGCCATCGCCCGTGGCCTGCCGATCTTCGGCATCTGCCGTGGCATGCAGGAAATCAACGTAGCCCTGGGTGGCGACATCTACCAGAAGGTCTACGCAGAAGCCGGCTTCAACGATCACCGGGAAAACCCCGAAGATCCGGTAGACGTGCAGTACAGCGCTGTGCACAGCGTGCGTCTGGAGCAAGGCAGCTGGCTGCAGAAGCTGCTGCAAAGCGACCAGATCCGCGTCAACTCGCTGCACGGTCAGGGCCTGAAAAACCTCGGCAAAGGCATCGAGCCACTGGCTCACGCTGAAGATGGCCTGGTAGAGGCGATCCACGCACCAAGCCTGTCGCCCTTCCTGTTCGCCGTGCAATGGCACCCGGAATGGCAGGCTGCGAAGAACCCGGATTCGGTGAAGATGTTCCAGGCCTTTGGCGACGCCTGCCGCAAGCAGGTGGTCAAGGCTCAAGGCGGTAACAAACTGAGCTCGGCGGCCTGATCTAGCTCGCCAGCTCAAAGCTATCGCGGGGCAAGCC
>JBOICD010000668.1:0-1583 GCA_050739855.1 Pseudomonas sp. | reverse complement strand
GGACGCTGCGTGCATGTGCAGCTCACTGACGGTCAATTTGCCATTGATTGGCAGAAGCTCACCGATGCCCTGAGCCCGCGTACGCGGATGATCATTCTCAACTCGCCGCATAACCCCAGCGGCGCGCTGATCAGCCGCGATGACCTGGACAAGCTGGCACTGTTGATCGCCGACCGCGATATCTACCTGATCAGTGACGAGGTCTATGAACACCTGGTGTTCGACGGCGTACAGCACGCCAGTGTGCTGGCCGTTGAAGCGCTGTACCAGCGTGCTTTTGTCGTCAGCTCGTTCGGCAAGACCTATCACGTTACTGGCTGGAAGACTGGCTATGTAGTCGCTCCGCCGGCGCTGAGCACTGAACTGCGCAAGGTTCATCAGTACGTCAACTTCTGCGGCGTGACCCCGTTGCAATGGGCGCTGGCCGATTTCATGGCTGAGCATCCAGAGCATGTTGAGGAACTCCCGGCGTTCTACCAGGCCAAGCGCGATCTGTTCTGCGACCTGTTGGCGCCTTCGCGCTTCAAGTTCACCCGCACCGCCGGTACCTACTTCCAGCTGGTCGACTATTCAGCCATCCGCCCGGACCTGAACGACGTCGAGATGTCGCTGTGGCTCACCCGAGAACACGGGGTGGCGACCATTCCGGTATCGGTGTTCTACCAGCAACCCATTCCCGAGCAGCGCCTGGTGCGCCTGTGTTTTGCCAAACGCGAGGAGACGCTGCGTCAGGCAGCGGAGAAGTTATGCGCGATCTGAGTGCTCTGCCTAACCTGAAAGTCGCCCTGGTGCAGACAACCCTGGCCTGGCAGGACCGCCTGGCCAACTACGAACATTTCGAAGGTTTGCTGGAGCAGGCCCGTGGCGCCGATCTGATCATCCTCCCGGAAATGTTCACCACCGGTTTCTCCATGGACTCCGAGAGCCTGGCCGAGCCGGAAAACGGCCCGACCTACAAATGGCTCAAGAGCCAGGCGAAAAAGCTCGATGCGGTGGTTACTGGCAGTGTGATCATCCAGGCCGCCGATGGCAGTCACCGCAACCGCCTGCTCTGGGCGCGCCCGGATGGCGAGATCCTGTTCTACGACAAGCGCCATCTGTTTCGCATGGCCGGCGAGCACAGGCACTACACGCCGGGCGAGCGCCAGGTGCAGTTCGAGGTCAAGGGCTGGCGGGTGCGCACGCTGATCTGCTACGACCTGCGCTTCCCGGTGTGGAGCCGTGATGCGCAAGATACCGACCTGCTGCTGTACACGGCCAACTGGCCGGCGGCGCGGCGTCAGCACTGGAACCGCTTGTTGCCGGCACGGGGCATTGAAAACCTGTGTTATGTGGCGGCGGTGAACCGGGTCGGTACTGACGGTAAGGGCTTTGCTTATTCTGGCGACAGCCAGGTGCTGGATTTCCAGGGCGAGAGCCTGCTCAGCGCGGGGGAGGCGGATGGGGTCTTTACCGTGATTCTCAATGCGGCTGACCTGGCAGCCTATCGCACGCGCTTTCCGGCCAATCTGGATGCCGACACTTTCGATCTGCATTGACCGCCATCGCGGGGCAAGCCCGCTCCCACAGGTTCATCTAAACCC
>JBOICD010000667.1:0-1594 GCA_050739855.1 Pseudomonas sp. | reverse complement strand
CAGTGCATCGAGCCAGCTGGCCAGGCTCGCGTTCTCGTAGGCGAACAGTGAGATCAGACGGGCGCCGCTGGCCGGGATCACGCCCAGGCGTTGAAGAAATGCCTGGCGGGCAGCCGGGTCTTGTTCGAACGCCTCGCGCCGCGCCAGCAGTGTGCCCTCTCGCAGCAGGCCACCGGTTTTCGCGGTAAAGCCCGGAAAGAAAAACACTTTGCGCAGGCCATTGGGCTGCGGTGAAGGCAAGCCATGGCAACCTTCGACCCAGCCTTCGGCGCTGAGGTATTCCAGGTTCAGCCACAGTGGCGGACGCGGGCAATCGAGCATTGCCTGCACATAAGCAGCTGGCAGCTGACAGGCAAACGCGCCGATGACCACATCGGCGACTGGCGTTGGCTGCCAGTCTGGCAGCCAATGACAGACTTCCACGCCCTGCTGCCATTGGCGCGGGGCCTGGGCGTCGGCCTCGGGGCAGATGCGGGCGAAGGCGCTGAGGTCATCCACCCACAGGCGCACCGCCAGCCCCTGCTCGGCGACCAGTTGCCGGGCCAGACGCCAGGTCACGCCGATATCGCCGTAGTTATCGACGACGCAACAGAAGATGTCCCAGTCCGCTTTCATCGCTGGCCCCTTGGAAAAAGCGCCGATTGTCCGGGTAAATCATCGCAGACAAAAGCGTGTCGCGAAAAAAACCCGTTGCACCGTGCGACAATGAACGTCCCTGACCTGGCCAGGAGGCCATCATGCCCCGCCCTGACGAACCGAACATCACCTTCAAGCCTGTGCCATTGATCCTGTGCATCGCCCTGGGCTTGTGGCTGGGTGCCGTTGCCATTGCCTTGAGCCTGTGGCTGGCCTGGCGCCTGCTGCCCGAAACGGTACACCCCGTGAGCCAGGTGGTGATTCCGTCAGCCGCTACGCCAGGCCCTGGCGCCGCAGCGGAACAGCAGAGTCAGATGTTCGAGCAGTACAAACAGATCCTGCACAATCAGGAACTGCAGCAGGCCGAGGAGCAGGCCGAAGGCAGCGTGCGAAATCTGTCCAACCCCAAGTGCCAGTTCTGGCTTCAGCAGAATCGCACCGCGCCGACCGAGAAGAGCCGCGCCCTCGTCCTGGAATTCTGTAACTGACGCCATGAACAAAGCCGACCTGCTGCAACGCATCATCGACACCCTGAGTTTCGACCTCGACGTGGCTCAGCGCGCAGCGCAGACCGCTTATGAAGCGGCTACCGCCGAAGAGAACATCGCCGAAAACAAGTACGACACGCTGGGGCTGGAGGCCTCCTATCTGGCAACCGGGCAAGCCCGGCGTATGGAGGAGATCCGTCAGGCACGGGCGGCATTTCAGCAATTGGTGCTTCGCGATTACGACCCGGCCCGCGGCATTCAAATCAGCAATCTGGTGACCCTGGAAGCCGAGAACGGCACCTGTCAGCGGCTGTTTCTCGGACCTGAAGGCGCGGGGCTGAAGATTGGCCAGGGGGAGCAGCTGGTGACGGTGATTACCCCGCGCTCGCCGCTGGGACAGCGTTTGCTGGGGAAGGGGGAAGATGATGAAGTCAGCCTGGACCTGGGTGCAAAGCACCAGAGCTTTGTAG
>JBOICD010000666.1:0-1596 GCA_050739855.1 Pseudomonas sp. | reverse complement strand
CGTTAACTTTTAGTTAACAACCATGGAAGGAGCGTTACCGCAACACCCCGGAATGCCTGCCGGGTATAGATAAGTACGCCAACGTCCAGGAGACGATGATGTCGCACAAAAATAAAAAGATTGATGTGTTCCTGATTACCGTGAGTTTGATTGCCGTGCTGCTCACCGTGATAGGCCTTGCAGCCTTCCCCGCCGAAGCTGAAAGCGCGGCCAACCAGTTGTTCGAACTGTCCACCCGTACCTTCGGCACCAGTGTTCAGGTGTTGGTGTTCGGCAGCTCCCTGGCCGTGCTGTACCTGGCCTTCAGCAAATACGGCAATATCCGCCTGGGCAGTGGCAAACCCGAGTACGCCACCGCGACCTGGGTGTTCATGTTCATCTGTGCCGGCATGGGTTCCTCGACCCTCTACTGGGGCGTCATGGAGTGGGCCTACTACTACCAGACCCCAGGCCTGAACATCGCCGCCGCTACCCCTAAAGCCCTCGAATACAGCGTCAGCTACTCGTTCTTCCACTGGGGCGTCAGCGCCTGGTCGATCTACGCCCTGGCTTCGCTGGCCATGGCCTACCACTTCCATGTGCGCAAGAAGAGCGGCCTGAACCTGGCCTCGATCGTCGAAGCGGTCACCGGCTTCAAGGCCACCGGCCCGGTTGGCCGTACCGTCGACCTGATCTTCCTGCTGACCATGATGGGCGCCCTGACCGTGTCGCTGGCCCTCACCGCCTCGACCCTGACCCGTGGCCTGCATGACCTGACCGGCACCCCGGACACCTTCACCGTGCAGTTGATGGTGATCGGCGCCGTGGCGGTGATGTTCTCGCTCAGCTCCTACATCGGTATCGATGGCGGCCTGCAGCGCCTGAGCAAGATGGTCTGCATCGGTGCCCTGGTGTTTGCCGGCGTGGTACTGCTGGTCGGCCCGACCCAGTTCACCATCAACAACACCGCCAACTCGATTGGCCTGATGATCCAGAACTACGTGCACATGAGCCTGTTCACCGACCCGGCCGGCGACGGTGCCTTCACCCGCAACTGGACGGTGTTCTACTGGCTCTGGTGGGTGTCCTACGCCCCAGGCGTGGCGATGTTCGTGACCCGCGTTTCGCGTGGCCGGCAGATCAAGGAAGTGGTCATGGCCCTGCTGCTCGGTGGCAGTTTCGGGTGCTGGTTCTTCTTCGGCGCGCTGGAAAGCTACAGCATGCACCAGTTCATCACCGGTGCCGTGGACGTGCCGAAAATGCTCAGCGAACAAGGCGGCGAATCGGCGGTGACCCACCTGTTGCTGGCACTGCCGTGGGGTCAGGTATTCCTTGGCGTCTACCTGTTCATCATGGCGATCTTCTGTGCCTCGCACATGGACGCTGCAGCCTATGCGGTCGCTGCCACCAGCACCCGCAACCTGCGTGAAGGCGACGACCCGACGCCGACCCATCGCCTGTTCTGGTGTGTAGTGCTGACCCTGGTACCGCTGGCCATGCTGTTCGCCAAAGCCTCGCTGTCGACCATGAAGACCGCTGTGGTGCTGACCGCGATCCCGTTCATGGTGATCCTGCTGGTGAAGATCTACGGCTTCTTCAAATGGATGTTCGAAGACT
>JBOICD010000665.1:0-1599 GCA_050739855.1 Pseudomonas sp. | reverse complement strand
GTGCAGGCGCTGGCTGCTGTTTTCCAGGGTCTGCAGGGCCACGCTGGCACCGGGGACGGCACGCAGGTTCAGTTCCTGATGCAGCGAGTGCACCCGTTGCCAGGCCAGTTCATGTTCTTGCTGGGCGGCGCGCCAGTGATCGCACTGTTGCTGCAGGTGCGGGTTGTTGCCGCTTTCGCGCAGCTTGAGCATCCAGTGGATAGCCTGTTTGACTACTCGCGGACCAGGATGGAGGACGCTCATGCGCGATTACTCCTGCGACTCATAGCGCAGCAGGTAACAGTGATACAGCGCATCAGCCACATAGCGCTCGACCGAGCGCAGGGAGATGCCCATCTGCCCGGCGATTTCTTTGTGGCTCAGCCCTTCGCACTGTGCCAGCAGAAATGCCCGACGTACTTTGGGCTTGAGGCCGTCGAGCATGTGCGCGATACGTTCGAGCAACTCCAGTAGCAACTCACGGGTTTCGGCACAAGGGACTTGCGCTTCAGGCAAGTGGGCCAAGGCTTCGAGATAGGCGCGGTGCAGCTCTTCGCGCCGCCAATGGTCGATCACCAGGCCTCGGGCGATGGTGCGCAGGAAGGCCCGCGGTGCTGTCAGCTCTAGCTGCTCGCGGCGTTGCAGCAGGCGCACGAAGGTGTCCTGGGCAAGGTCGGCAGCATCGGCGGCATTACCCAGCTTGCTGCGCAGCCAGGTGTTCAGCCAGCTGTGGTGATGGCTGTAAAGCGAATGCACGGACTCTTGAGAAGGCATGTAGGCGCGCTGCTGGAGGTGTCACAAATGATAATTACTCGCATTGTTGGCATGCAAAGCCTCGCCGGTCAAGCCCGCTCCCGCACCGTAGGAGCGGGCTTGCCCCGCGATGGCGGAATCACCCGAGCAGATTACGCACGTTGTTCAGCGCGTCATCGGCAAAGCCCTGAAGAAACGCCTGAAACCCCGGCAGGGCATCGCTACCACCTGTGTACGGTTCAGCCTGGATCGTCCAGGTGGCACGAGCGCGTTGCTCATCCACCGCCTCGACCTGCATGGCCGCCCACAGGTTGCCGATGTTCAGGCTGGTGTAGATCAGGCTCCAGGTCATGTACATGGCCTGCTCGTCGCGGGCATTGAGCTGCTCGATGACCACGTTGCCGTCCTTGAACAGCTTTTTGCGCACCGAGCGTACGCCGCTGCCAGTCATGTCGATGTGGGCAAGCGCCGGGATGAACACCGGGAAGCCGGCAAAGTTGCCGACGATGTTCCAGACGCTGGCAGCGTCCGCGGCGATCTCGACGCTGGCCACCACCTGACAGCCGTGCGGGTTGCGGATCAAGGTATCGGGTTGAAGTACTTGCATGCTGTGGATCTCCTGCGTGGGTTGAAGGGGTCAGATGAAGCGGATGTCGCGCAGGTACTGGCAGCCGCGCTGCAGTAGTTCCGGCGACTTGGCCGGGTAGCGGGCGCCCATGCGCTCGACGCCGGCGCGGGCGTTGTGGTGCTGGATGTTGGAGATATCGCCGATGTCCTCGCCGAAGCCGTCGAGGTAAAAACCCAGTACGTCGAACAACGCGTTGTCCCGATCGACACGCCGTAGCTGGCGTTGCCACTGCGCCACGC
>JBOICD010000664.1:0-1605 GCA_050739855.1 Pseudomonas sp. | reverse complement strand
AGGCATTATGGGTGCCGTACTTGCGGCCATCTGCTGGCATCTGCGACATCTCGCGCCAGGTCGATTTGGTCCACACTTCGCGGTTCTCGCGGCTCTGGCTTACTTGTGCAATGTGCTCTTTGTTCTGAGCGGACGGAGCGGACACTTGGTCGCCATTGCCGTGCTATCCCTTGCGATCATGTGGGAGCTTCCAAAGCGATACCGCGCGGCTGTCGTACTGTTGCCGTTTGCCCTGGTTCTGGTTCTGTTTTTTAGCTCGAACAAAGTTCGCAATCAACTAACCATAATGAAGATGGAAGTGGAGTCGTATTCAGCCCAGGTTCCACCCAATACTTCGTCGGGTCTCCGGCTCCATTTTTGGATGAAATCTATTCAAATGATTGCCCGGCATCCGGTTGCTGGGTCGGGCGTGGGTAGCTGGAGCACCGAATACAACCGTCTCCAACGCGAGATTGATCCGGCGCATAAAGATATACGCGGCAACTTTAACCCGCATCAGGAATTTCTCTTGTGGGCGGTTCAGTTGGGAATTCCGGGTCTTCTGCTTCTTTGCGGTTTAATGCTGGCGATGATTCGGGATTCGTGGACTATGGAGAAACCCCATGCGCGAGCCGTGCAATCCACCGTAGTGGCTTTGGCCGTCGCCTGCCTTTTCAATTCAAACATTTACGACGCCCTGATAGGCGATTTTTTTGCTGTGACGCTCGGCTTATTGCTGGCTTTGGGACTTACTGGCAACGCAAGTAAACCCACCGCCATGTCCGCGCAAGCCGGGGCAACGATGTGACGCAGCTCGCAAAGCCCGTACCCGTAAGCTTGACCGCCAAGCGGTCCTTGCTGCAAAGGGTCGCACGTATCTGGCCCTATTTCAGCGGCTCACGGGCAGGCTGGGCACTGGCAGTCGGCGCAACCATTGTTGCCTCCGCGACCGAGCCCTTTGTACCGGCGCTGCTCAAACCGCTGCTGGACCGTGGCTTCCAGCAGGATTCCTTCAACCTCTGGCTGGTACCGCTCGCGCTGATGCTGCTGTTCACCGTGCGCGGGCTGTCCGGTTTTCTGGCCCAGTTTGCGCTGGCCAAAGTCACCAATGACGGACTGCTCAGGCTGCGCGAGGCCATGTTCGACAAGCTGCTGAGTGCCCGGCTCACCCTGTTTGCCGACCAAAGCTCCAGCGCCATCGCCAATACCGTGGTGTATGAGGTATTCAACGGTTCCTCGATGCTGATCAACGCCATCATGAAACTGGCGCGGGATGTGCTGACCCTGCTGGCGCTCATTGGCTACCTGGTCTATCTGAACTGGAAGCTGATGCTGGTGGTTGCGCTATTATTTCCGGCCGTGGCGTTTGTCATCCAGGTCCTGTCCAGGCGCCTCTACCGCCTCACCAAGGAAAGCCAGACCGCGACGGACGACCTCGCGTATGTCGTGGAGGAAAACGTCATGGCGCACCGGGACGTCCGCCTGCATGGCGCCCAGGCTAGCCAGGCCAGCCGCTTCGGGCAGTTGAGCAACTCCCTGCGCCGCCTGTCGATGAAATCCACGGCCGCCTATGCGGGCATGAGTGCGATCACCCAGGTACTGGCCGCAATGGCTCTGTCGGCAGTC
>JBOICD010000663.1:0-1608 GCA_050739855.1 Pseudomonas sp. | reverse complement strand
CTTCCATCCGCTGCAAACATCGATCTCGAGATAGTCAAGAAATAGCTTCCGTGTCTTATCTGCGGTTGGGTTGTGAAATCGCTTTAGTTCTTCTTCCAGCTTTCCGCTCACAAACTTTCCGATCGGACTACCGTTTACCGCCTTCAGGCGACTTTGTACGATCTCGCGAACTCGATCTTCGACGTATGTTTCCCAAGCCGTTAACGCCATGACCAAGCCCGCACGCTTAAGAACTTCAGCGCTTTCGGGTGAATTCTTATGAGCGCTGTCGAAGTGCTGCAACAGCGTAACTGCGTCTTCGATTGATCCGTCGAACGTGATTGAGGCGCGGGACATGAGCTTGGTATGTAGTTTTAATAAGGGCTAACCGTTTGAGCTAGCTATCTTGCCGCTCGCGAAGGCACCTGCGGAGTTCGGCTATTGATGTTGGCGGTTCTGCGGTGTGCAGGACCGTGCATCGGTCGCTGCGGCATAACGCGGCGCTACTGAAAGAGGTCAAGCTATTGGTTTTAAAGGGATTTTCCAACTTCAATGCCGTTCTCAGCTAGGCAAGTTGCCTGACAAACTCCGCAGACACTGAGTTGAGTGTAGGGGGCATCTGCCCGCAGCACATCCTCTGTTTGGATGGCAAATGACGTGAGCGTTCGACGACCCACAAGTCGGGCCATAAAACACCTCAGAGCAGGAAAATCCCGGGCTTACTATAATTTCAGTAATTCCTGAAAATTCAATAAGCCCACGCATGAATCTAGCCCCCCTGACCCAGCGTTTTGTCCTGCATTTCGGTGAAATGGGCAGTCGTTGGGGTATCAATCGGACCGTGGGGCAGATTTATGCCTTGCTGTATGTGTCTCCCCGTGCGCTCAATGCCGATGAAATCGGCGAGGCACTGGCTTTTTCGCGTTCCAACGTGAGCATGGGGCTGAAGGAGCTTCAATCCTGGAACCTGGTGCGGCTGCAGCACCTGCCCAATGACCGGCGCGAGTATTTCAGCGCGCCTGAAGACGTCTGGGCCATCTTCCGCACGCTGGCCGAAGAGCGCCGCAAGCGCGAGATTGACCCGACGCTGTCGATGCTGCGCGATGCGCTGATGGAGCAGCCGGCGAACCAGGACGACATCCATGCCCAGGCGCGCATGAAGCAGATGCACGACCTGATCGAGCTGATGACCGGCTGGCTGGCCGATGTGCAAAAGATGGATTCGGCGACGCTGATGAGCCTGATGAAGATGGGCGCCAAGGTGCAGAAGCTGCTGCAGATGAAAGACAAGGTGGCCAGCAGCGTCAAGGCCGGTTTGACAGGCCGGGCGGCATCCAGCACAGTGGCGGCGAAGTCTGACGGCCCGCCAGGGCCCGACACGCAACCTGCCAACCTTGCCGATAAAAACCGGAGTTGACGATGGATGGACTTGACGCATTTCTTTTGGCCCGGATCCAGTTTGCGGCCAACATCACCTTCCATATCCTGTTCCCTACCATCAGTATTTCGCTCGGCTGGGTGCTGCTGTATTTCAAGCTGCGCTTCGTCAAGACGCAGGACCAGTACTGGATGGATGCCTACCAGTTCTGGGTGAAGATTTTTGCGCTGACGTTTGCGCTGGGCGTGGTG
>JBOICD010000662.1:0-1628 GCA_050739855.1 Pseudomonas sp. | reverse complement strand
TTGCAGCCTCGCTGTGCAACAAACCCCAGTAAACACGGGGCTTTCACCGATAAAGCGCGTTTTGGCATCGGGCTTGCTATTGACCTGACAGAGTTCTGCCAGGCAGCTCGACACAACAAATCCCTCCAGTGCAGGAGGGTTCGCGCTTTAGGTACCGCTCGCATCCTGGGAAGGATGAGCTCGATACCCTTGAGGAATTAGCCATGACGACGCGTCAGCCACTGTACAAATCGCTGTATATCCAGGTGTTAGTAGCGATCACCATCGGTATCCTGCTGGGCCACTTCTACCCTGAGACCGGCGTTGCCCTGAAACCGCTGGGTGACGGCTTCGTCAAACTGATCAAGATGGTCATTGCCCCGATCATCTTCTGCACCGTGGTCAGCGGCATCGCTGGCATGCAAAGCATGAAGTCGGTGGGCAAGACCGGTGGCTACGCGCTGCTCTATTTCGAAATCGTCTCGACCATTGCCCTGATCATCGGCCTGGTCGTGGTCAACGTGGTCAAGCCTGGCGCCGGCATGCATATCGACGTCAGCACCCTGAACGCCAGCAGCGTGGCCGCTTATGCCGCCGCCGGCGCGCAGCAGACCACGGTCGGTTTCCTGCTCAACATCATCCCTAACACCGTGGTCGGCGCTTTCGCCAACGGCGACATCCTGCAAGTGCTGATGTTCTCGGTGATCTTCGGCTTCGCCCTGCATCGCCTGGGTGCCTACGGCAAGCCGCTGCTGGACCTGATCGACCGTTTCGCCCATGTCATGTTCAACATCATCAACATGATCATGAAGCTGGCGCCGGTCGGTGCCTTCGGGGCCATGGCCTTCACCATCGGCCAGTACGGCGTGGGTTCGCTGGTGCAGCTGGGCTACCTGATGGCCTGCTTCTATGTCACCTGCGTGCTGTTCATCCTCGTGGTGCTGGGGGGTATCGCCCGCGCCCACGGTTTCAGCGTCATCAAGCTGATCCGCTACATCCGTGAAGAGCTGATGATCGTGCTGGGTACTTCTTCTTCGGAATCGGCCCTGCCACGCATGCTGGCCAAAATGGAGCGTCTGGGCGCGAAGAAATCCGTGGTAGGCCTGGTAATCCCGACCGGCTACTCGTTCAACCTCGACGGTACTTCGATCTACCTGACCATGGCCGCGGTGTTCATTGCTCAGGCTACCGACACCACCATGGACATCACCCACCAGATCACCTTGCTGCTGGTGCTGCTGGTGGCTTCCAAAGGTGCTGCGGGCGTTACCGGCTCGGGCTTCATCGTTCTTGCTGCAACCCTGTCCGCTGTTGGTCACCTGCCGGTTGCCGGCCTGGCGCTGATCCTCGGTATCGACCGTTTCATGTCCGAAGCCCGCGCCCTGACCAACCTGATCGGTAACGCCGTGGCCACCGTGGTCGTTGCCAAGTGGGTCAATGAGCTGGATGAAGACAAGCTGCAGGCCGAGCTGGCTTCCGGTGGTTCGCCGTTGATCGATACCCGCCCGATGGATGACCTGGGTGTGGCTGAAGGTCCAGCCCGCTGATGAAAAAGCCCATCTTCGGATGGGCTTTTTTGTGCCTTTTCGCGGGGCAAGCCCGCTCCCACCGGCTTTTCACCATCCTGGTGGGAGCGGGCTTGCCCCGCG
>JBOICD010000661.1:0-1635 GCA_050739855.1 Pseudomonas sp. | reverse complement strand
CTCACCAACGCCCCGGGCGATCACGCTTTCCCGCCGATCCTGCGACTGCGCGCCGCCGGGGTGAATGTATTCGCCGGTAACGACAATATTCGCGATGCCTGGTGGCCTTACGGCAACGCCGACATGCTCCAGCGGGCAATGCTGATCGGCTACCGCTCGGGCTTCTACAGCGATGAAGACCTGAATGTGGCCCTGGCCATGGCCACGTCGGCGGGCGCCGCCGTGATGGAGAAAAGCGACTATGGGCTGAAGGTCGGCAATGAAGCGACTTTCATTGTGATCAAGGCACCCAATGCCGCTGCCGCCGTCGCCGCGGCCCCTGCCGAGCGGCGCATGGTCCGCCGTGGCGAGCTGCAGGCCGCACCGGTCGGCCTGCAATTTGACATCCAGGGGGCCTAGCGAAAATCTGCTCGGGTGAACCGGTCATCCCGCCGCGCTTGACGCCGGCTGGATGTTTTTTTGTCATCAGCTGGCCGGTTTCCAACCGCCCAGCTGCGCCGCCTCGCGGAACTTGGCCCGGTTGGCCGGCGTGTCAGCTGGCTCCGACTCACCAAAAATGGCTTTGAGCCAATGGCCGTCGGTGGGGTTGGGGAAGATGATGTACTGGCTGCCAAACTTGTCGCGGCTGTCGTCCACCCGCTGCGCTCGCTTGTCCACACTGTCGACATAGAAGCTGCGCTCGAAGTCGTTGAGGTTGTCGCCCAGTTTCAGCAATACGTTGTATTGCTCGGCGATTTTTTGTTGTGCAGGTTCCTTGTTCGAGCTCTCGCGCAGAATGGTCACATGGGCCTCGTCGGCATAGGGCACCTTGTATTTGCGCAGGTTGTTCAGAGCGTACTCATAAGTCTTGTCGCCCTGGTCACGGCTGGACACGTAGAAGATTTCCACGCCACGGGACTTGGCATACTCAAGAAACTCGAGGGCACCCGGGGTAAGCGTCGGGCCGTTGTCAGCCACCCACCGATCCCAGGCCGCATCATCAAAGAACTCCTTGCCCTGAGCGATCAGAAAGCCCCAGTAGGTATTGCTGCTGAGGATGGTGTCGTCGATATCACTGATGATCGCCGGTTTCTTGTCCCCCGGTTTCTGATTGGCCAATGCCTGGTCCAGGCGCGCCTTGGCGACATTGAAACCTTGATAGTACAGGGCGCGAAATTCCGCCGCGGTCTGGCGCCAGGCCACCGCATCGACCAACAGATTGGAATGTACTGCAGCAGGTTCGGTACTTGGGGTCTGGGCATTGACCAGGGGCGCGGCCAACAACAGCAGTGCCAGGGAGATAGCATTGTGTAGAGGGGGCATGGGGTACGCTTTCCTTGTGATTTGCCGCTCTTGGGTGGCGGCAGTTGTGATACTCATACCTCAGTCCATAAGCCCCCCACAATCGACGCGACGCGCAGGCGCAACAATGTGGCGCACCCACGCATCTTGTCTGGCCTCAGGCTCCCGACTTGAGCCGACTTCGGCGGTAGCCCACCGCACTTGCCGGGTATTGCTGCCGCCACAGCTGCCAGAAACAGTTGATCGAGCGTTTCTTACTGTCCGACATTCAGATCTGCGAGGGTGGTTCACGCATTTGCACCCGAACGAACAGACAGGCCTTAAAAAAGATGGAGGGCATCCATTGCCCTCCCC
>JBOICD010000660.1:0-1638 GCA_050739855.1 Pseudomonas sp. | reverse complement strand
TCGGTGAGCTGCGCGACGCGCAGACGATCCGGCTGGCGCTGACCGCCGCGGAAACCGGGCATCTGGTGCTGGCGACGGTACACGCCGGGTCAGCGGCAAAAACCATCGACCGGCTGGTGGATGTCTTTGCCGCCGAGGAAAAACAGCTGGTTCGCGCCATGCTCGCCGAAGCCCTGCAGGCGGTGGTGTCACAGGTTTTGGTGGAGAAAGTCGACGGTGGGCGCGTGGCGGCGCACGAGATTCTGCTGGCCACGCCAGCAGTGCGCAACCTGGTGCGCGAGGGCAAGGTGGCGCAGCTGTATTCGACGATGCAAACGGGCGGGGCGTCAGGTATGCAGACCCTGGACAGTTGCCTGCAGGGCCTGGTGACGCGTGGCGTGATCAACCTTGAAAGCGCCCGCGTGCGGACGCATGAATGGCATTAACGCTTGGCCAGGGCCAATTGCTGGCTTTTCGGCAGGACGCGCTTGGCAACCACATAGCGGCTGCGCCAGTAGGGCTTGTTCAGCGTGTCGATGCTGACTCGCTTGCCGGTACGCGGGGCGTGGATGAAGCGATCGTTGCCCAGGTAAATGGCAACATGGTTGACCCGGCGGCTCTTGATGTTGAAAAAGATCAGGTCGCCCGGCTTGAGGTCATTACGATCGACCTTCACGCCGTGACCCTGGGCCATGGCGTTGGAGGTGCGAGGCAGGTCGATTTCTTCGATGTCGTTGAAGGCGTACTTGACCAGGCCGCTGCAGTCGAAGCCTTTGCTCGGGCTGCTGCCGCCCCAGCGGTAAGGTGTGCCCAGCACATTGACGGCACGGCTGAGCACGTCGCTGCTTTGCTGCGGCGACATCGACGCGACCGGCAGGCTTGGCTTGCTGGAGCGGGTGCGGAGCTGGGCCTTGGTGCTGATGTTCTTGTTCGAACGCGCAGCCGCAGAGTAAGTGGACTGGGTGGAGAAGCCGTTGGGTAAACGTTGCTCACGGTTGGTGGCGTGGGCGGCCAGTGGCAATAATAGGCAAAGGGTCAGCCATGTCTTGAAAAGATGACGCATGGGCAGGGCTCTTGTTGGTTAGCGCGCAACTTTATAACAGCTTTTCGATCAATTTTTGATCCGCTGGTCGATTGGTTCCCTCCGTGCGTCGCCCTAACACAAAAAAGTCACATTTTTTCTTAGAAAATTTATCGATAACCCTCAGAGGCTATGAATGAACAGTTATCAACAGGATGGACAGCTGCAGGACACTCACAGCAAGGTGATCGGTTATCTGCTGTGGATTTTCGGCTTCACCGGGGCGCACCGGTTCTATTACGGCAAGCCGGTCACCGGCACGATCTGGTTTTTCACCCTGGGACTGCTGGGCATTGGCTGGCTGATCGACCTGTTCCTGATTCCGGCCATGGATCGAGAGGCTGACCTGCGTTTTCACGCCGGCCCCCTGGACTACAGCCTGAGCTGGATCCTGCTGACCTTCCTCGGCATTTTCGGCGTACACCGCATGTACCAGGGCAAATGGATCACCGGGATCATCTACCTGTGCACGGGTGGTTTGTTCTTGGTGGGGGTCTTGTATGACTTCTGGACGTTGAACACCCAGGTGTCGCTGGCCAACGCCCAGCGGCGTTGAAAGTGGCGGCCTTGTCGTGATC
>JBOICD010000659.1:0-1647 GCA_050739855.1 Pseudomonas sp. | reverse complement strand
GGTCATCTGCGTGGCCCAGGACCAGGTCGAGATCGCCCTGAACAACCTGCGTGATTCCGGCGAACAACCATGGGTCATCGGCCAGATCGGCGTTGCCGCCGAAGGCGCTGCCCAGGTCGAGCTGAAGAACGTCAAGGCGCACTGATGCCAAGCAAGTCTTGTGATGTCGTGGTGCTGCTGTCCGGCACCGGCAGTAACCTGCAAGCCTTGATCGACAGCGTCCGCACCGGCGATAGCCCGGTGCGGATCCGCGCGGTCATTTCCAACCGCGCCGATGCCTATGGCCTGCAGCGCGCCCGTGATGCCGGTATCGACACCGCTGTACTCGACCACAAAGCCTTCGAGGGCCGCGAGGCGTTCGACGCGGCACTGGTCGAGCTGATCGACGGCTACCAGCCGCAGTTGGTGGTGCTGGCCGGTTTCATGCGCATCCTCAGTGCCGGCTTCGTCCGTCACTATCAAGGTCGCCTGCTGAACATTCATCCGTCGCTGCTGCCCAAATACAAGGGCCTGCACACCCATCAACGCGCTCTCGAGGCGGGTGACAAGGAGCATGGCTGCAGCGTGCACTTCGTCACCGAGGAACTCGACGGCGGACCGCTGGTCGTACAGGCAGTAATACCGGTAGAGTTGGATGACACGCCAGAACGTCTGGCGCAACGGGTTCACAGCCAGGAACACCAGATTTACCCGCTGGCAGTGCGCTGGTTCGCCGAAGGCCGTTTGCGCCTCGGTGAGCACGGTGCTCTACTGGATGGCCAGCCCCTGGCGGCCAGCGGCCACTTGATTCGACCCTAGGAGATACTATGCGTCGCGCCCTGCTCTTCGCTCTTGCCGTGCTCGCACTGCCGCTTCAGGCAGCGGACCTGAAACCTTTCTCGGCCAGCTACACCGCCGACTGGAAGCAGCTGCCCATGAGCGGCACCGCCGAGCGCAGCCTGGAAAAGAACGCCAACGGTACCTGGAGCCTGAACTTCAAGGCGTCGATGATGATCGCCAGCCTGACCGAGCAAAGCACCCTGCGCCTGGACAAGGACACCCTGCTGCCACAGACCTACCACTTCGAACGTGGCGGCCTGGGCAAGGCCAAGAAAGTCGACCTGGACTTTGACTGGAGCAGCAAGCTGATTACCGGCACCGACCGCGGTGACGCGATCAAGCTGCCACTGAACCGTGGCGTGCTGGACAAGTCCACCTATCAGCTGGCCCTGCAACATGACGTCGCAGCCGGCAAGAAGAGCGTGAGCTACCAGGTGGTTGATGGCGACGAGATCGACACCTATGACTTCCGCGTCCTGGGCATCGAAAAAGTCGCCACCAAGACCGGTCAGGTCGATGCCATCAAGGTCGAGCGGGTACGCGATCCGAGCCAGAGCAAGCGCATCACCGAGCTGTGGTTCGCCAAGGACTGGGATTATCTGCTGGTACAACTGCGCCAGGTCGAGACTGACGGCAAGGAGTACGTGATCGTGCTGCAGGATGGTACGGTCGATGGCAAGGCGGTCAAGGGCAACTGATCGCCTGACTGCTGGTTACACCCGAAACCCCGCCAAGTGCGGGGTTTCTTTTTATGGGAACACCCCCCGGTAGGAGCGGGCTTGCCCCGCGATTGCGAGCTGTCAGTCACATCGCATCGCGGGGCAAGCC
>JBOICD010000658.1:0-1658 GCA_050739855.1 Pseudomonas sp. | reverse complement strand
GTTCTGGGTTTCGCTGCGGCCTTGTTCGTTGAGGGTGTTGACCAGCTGTTTGACCTCCTGCACGCGGTCTTTGTGGGCAATCATCATGGCGTCTTTGGTTTCCACCACCACTATGTTCTCCAGGCCGATCACCGAGACCAGCTTGCCATTGCCGTGTACCAGGCAGTTGTGGCTGTCGCGCACCACCACGTCGCCTTTGGTCACGTTGCCGTTGCTGTCTTTTTCAAGTACGTCCCAGATCGACGACCAGCAACCGACATCGCTCCAGCCCGCGGCGAGCGGAACCACACAAGCGCGTTGGGTTTTCTCCATGACGGCGTAGTCGATCGAGTTGTCCGGGCAGCACTCGAAGGTGGCTTCGTCGATTTCGATGTGGTCGCCCTCATGCTGGCTACGTTCCAGCGCCAGCAGGCAGGTGTCGTAGATGTCCGGGTCGTGCTTTTTCAGCTCGTCGAGGAAGCGGCTGGCGCGGAACAGGAACATGCCGCTGTTCCAGAAGTAGTTGCCGGATTTGACGAACTCGGCCGCGCGCTGCTCATTGGGCTTCTCGACGAACTGGGCGACACGGCTCACGCCGTCCGGCAGCAGTGCGTCGGGGCTGGACTTGATGTAGCCGTAACCGGTTTCCGGTTTGTTCGCGGGCACGCCGAATAGCACCAACTCGCCTTTTTCCGCGGCGATGGTGGCCAGCGACAGGGCGCGCTGGAAGGCCTTTTGGTCTTCGATCACATGGTCCGCCGGGAGCACCAGCAGCAGTTCGTCGCGGCCCTCATTGAGCAGCTTCAGCGCGGCGATGGCGACGGCGGGCGCGGTGTTGCGACCAAAGGGTTCGAGCAGAATCGCCTGGGTGCTGAGCTTGAGGGCGCTGAGCTGTTCCTGAACGATGAAGCGGTGGTCTTTGTTGCAGACAATTACCGGTGGCTGCATGCCATCGAACGCCAGACGCTCCAGGGTTTGCTGGAATAAGGTGTGATCGCCGGTGAGCGCAAGGAACTGTTTGGGGAGCTGTTTGCGCGAAAGCGGCCAGAGTCGTGAACCGCTACCACCGGACAAAATGACTGGAATCATGGGGTTTCTCCTGGGTAATTCGCTAGGTTGTAGTGCGTTAGGTTTTCGCTTTGCTGCTAGTGCCCTGCGCGAAGGTTCGGCAGGGCTGTGGTTATTTCTGTAAGCCTTGCCAGGTCACTGAGTCGCCGCTGGGCGCTTGACCCATACCGGCGATAGCTTGCCGGCCGAGCCGGTGACGTAGAGGCACACAGCCTCGCCGCGCGCCAGGGTGACGGGCTTGAGGTCGCTGACTTTCTGCGTGCCGCTGAAGAGCGCCAGGTTGACCTTGACCGGGTTGATCTCGCGTTCACCACGGCCTTGCGGGGCGACGTTTTCAACCACTGGGGTCTTGCCGTCGGCGGTCTTCAGCGTCAGCTCGCTGTCACTGAGGTTCTGTACCCGCAGCAGGGCTTTCTGTCTGTTCTTGAACGGTGGTTCTTCCACCAGCTTGGGTGGGCTGCTCGGCAGATTGACCAGGGTGTAGTAGCGGTCGGCGCCGAGCTTGACCGACAGGCTTTGCGCGCCGACCTTGGCGCTATAGGCGCCGTTGGGCAGGAAGCTGAAGTCGCTGCTGCCGAGTGGGCCGACATCACTGAGCTGGGTGTTGCCAA
>JBOICD010000657.1:0-1665 GCA_050739855.1 Pseudomonas sp. | reverse complement strand
ATCATCGACTGCGCAGTCATGAGCACCAAAGCCCTGCGCAAGTTCATCGCCGCTGAAATCGAAGACGCCAAGGCCAAGGGCGTACTGCTGTCGGTACACCTCAAAGCCACCATGATGAAGGTCTCCGACCCGATCATGTTCGGCCAGATCGTTGCCGAGTACTACCAGGACGCGCTGAACAAGCACGCCGCGGTACTGGAAGAGATCGGCTTCAACCTGAACAACGGTATCGGCGACCTGTACGCCCGCATCAAGGCCCTGCCAGCTGAACAGCAGGCGCAGATCGAAGCTGACGTCAAAGCCGTCTACGACGTGCGTCCGGCGCTGGCCATGGTCAACTCCGACAAGGGCATCACCAACCTGCACGTGCCAAGCGACGTCATCGTCGACGCCTCGATGCCGGCGATGATCCGCGACTCGGGCAAGATGTGGAACACCGAAGGCCAGCTGCAAGACACCAAGGCCGTCATCCCGGACCGCTGCTACGCGACCATCTACCAGGCCGTTATCGAAGACTGCAAGCAACACGGCGCCTTCGATCCGACCACCATGGGCAGCGTACCGAACGTTGGCCTGATGGCGCAGAAAGCCGAAGAGTACGGCTCCCACGACAAGACCTTCCAGGCCAAGGCCGACGGCGTCATCCGTGTGGTTGACGGCAAGGGCAACCTGCTGCTGTCGCAGGAAGTCGAAGCCGGCGACATCTTCCGCATGTGCCAGACCAAAGACGCGCCGATCCAGGACTGGGTCAAACTGGCCGTCAACCGCGCCCGCGCCAGCAACACCCCGGCGCTGTTCTGGCTTGACCCGCAGCGTGCCCACGACGGCGTGCTGATCGAGAAGGTCCAGAAGTACCTGAAAGACCACGACACTGCCGGCCTGGACATCCGCGTCCTGTCGCCTGTCGAGGCCATGAAGGTTTCCCTGCAGCGCATCCGTGCTGGCCAGGACACCATCTCGGTGACCGGTAACGTACTGCGCGACTACCTGACCGACCTGTTCCCGATCATGGAGCTGGGCACCAGCGCCAAGATGCTGTCGATCGTGCCACTGATGAACAACGGCGGCCTGTTCGAGACCGGCGCCGGCGGCTCGGCACCGAAACACGTCCAGCAACTGGTTGAAGAGAACTTCCTGCGCTGGGATTCGCTGGGTGAGTTCCTGGCCCTGGCCGCTTCCCTGGAGCACCTGGGCACGGCCTACGCCAACCCGAAAGCCAAGGTACTGGCGGCGACCCTGGACCAGGCCACCGGCCAGTTCCTGGACACCAACAAGTCCCCTGCGCGCAAGGTCGGTGGTATCGACAACCGTGGCAGCCACTTCTACCTGACCCTGTACTGGGCCCAGGCCCTGGCTGCACAGAGCGACGACGCCGCACTGCAAGCGCGCTTCGCCCCACTGGCGAAAGCCCTGGCCGAGAACGAAGCGACCATCGTCACCGAGCTCAACGCCGTTCAGGGCAAGCCGGCTGAAATCGGTGGTTACTACTACCCGGATGCCGAGCTGACCAGCAAAGTGATGCGCCCGAGCCAGACCCTCAACAGCGCGATTGCCGCCCTGTAAGGTTCGCTTGACGTAACATCGGAAGCCCCGGCCACGCACCGGGGCTTCTGCTTTTCCGGGATTTATCGCGGGGCAAGCCCGCTCCCACAGTGGGAGCGGGCT
>JBOICD010000656.1:0-1666 GCA_050739855.1 Pseudomonas sp. | reverse complement strand
AGACGGCGGAGGTGGTGGCGCAGTTGCAGCTGCCACGGCGATCACCAACAACCAGCTTTATGCCTTCCTCTTCCCGGTAGTTTTCTTTCCGGTAGCTTTCTTCCCGGTAGTTTTCTGGCTGCTTTGGGCATCGTTAACCAAGTCTTTGGCCATATCTTTGGCCAGGTGCGGCAGGTACTCCCGAACCAGCGTCTCCACCATGTCCGCCTGCGCCAGGTCCTTGGACTTCTTGAGGGGCTCGCGATGGATATCTTTGGAAAGCTCGCGCTTGATCCGGGCAAAGTCCAGTGGATGCACAGTGCGCATGCGCGCCATGGCGCCATTCACGCCGACCACAACCTGATCGAAACGGGGCACAGACAACAGCTTTTGCCCCATGGAGGCGCGAACAGGCCACAGGTCACCTTCTTCAGGCGTCAGCTGAAGCGGGTGCTCCGATGTGTCCTCCGGGTCCGGCGGAAAGCGACGGATCAGGTCAATCTCGTAGCCTGAGGCGTTGCGCGCGGTGGAGTTATCCAGTTCATCGCGCTCAAAGGTCTTGTCGACCTTCTTCAGGATGCCGAGGAAGGACATCTTGCGGTCCTTCATCACTTCCATAAAGGCCGCTCTCCTGACGGTGTCGAAGAGCAGGTCAGCGTCCTGGGTGGCCATCACATCGCTGGGGAAACGCACGCCCGCGGCAGTCTCGTAGGCAAACAGCGCGTGGGTTCCCACCACAAGAAAATGCTCAGCCACCCCGTATCGCATCATCGCGTTGAGCACCTCAATCAGGATGTCCGGCGTTCGCCCCAGACGCAGCGCCTTGTTCATGCGCCTGTATTCCTCCGCCTTTTCCCGCAGAGTCTTTAGCCGAGCCTCAACCTCGGCTTTTCTTGTGGTGAACCGTTCATACTTCAACTCGTTCTCGGGTGAAGCGGGTCCGTGAGACCGCTGCCTGGAGTGAGCCGAGAGCGAAATAAGGTAGCGCCCGCCATCCTGCTCCCGCCAGAACATCGAGCCCCTGTAGCGAATAGCCTCCGCCTCCGCCTGCTCCAATGCAGAGAAAAGCATCTCGGCATCGATGAGTTGCCGTTTTTGCTGCTCGTTCAGCTCATAAAAGGAGTTCACGTGCGTCTTCAATGTAAATCTTGATTTTTCCAATTTACCTTGAAGACCCCTAAATTTCAAGCTAAATTTATGAAATTCAACTTTTACCTTGAAGAAGTCTGACCACCGGCGTCAACGTCGCCTTCGGCCACGACTGCGTGATGGCCCCCCGGTACGGCATGGGCACAGGTTCTCAAGCCACCGGCAACACGATGTCGACCTGCCCGCCGCCCATGGCGCCGCGTGTGAGCTTCAGTTCCCCCTGGTGGCTGGCCACCAGGTCGCTCACCACGGCCAGCCCGACGCCGTGCCCGGGCACGCGCTCGTCTCCCCGCACGTGGAGCCGCAGGGCGGACTCGGTGTCGCTGAACCCGGGGCCATCGTCCTCGATGCGGATGCACAAGCGCCCGGCTTCGCGCCACACCCGCACCATGACGCGGCTGCGCGCCCACTTGGCCGCGTTGTCCAGCAGGTTGCCCAGCATCTCGAACAGGTCGCCCTCGTCGATGCGCCAGGCCAGGTCGGCCGGGCACTCGACGCTGAAGTCCAACGCCTTCTCCGCATACACCTTGGCCAGTGC
>JBOICD010000655.1:0-1673 GCA_050739855.1 Pseudomonas sp. | reverse complement strand
GGACTTCGCTACCGATGGCGCCGGTCAGGGCGGCGAGGGCCGGAACCAGTTCAGGACTGGCTGCCGGTTGGCGGATGAATTCGGTCAGGGTCTTCCTCGGGTCGGCGCTCAACAGTTGCGCGGTTCCGCGTTGCAGTGACTGCTGGGTGGCTTCGGCGACTGCGGCGAACTGCAGTGACTGTTCGGCGGGCATGGTGCGGTTCAAGGCGTAAGCCATCGGCAGGGTACCGACCAGAATCAGCATGATCAGGCCCATGCCTTTTTGACCGTCGTTGGAACCGTGGGCAAACGACACCCCGGTGCAGGTCAGGATCAGCAAACCGCGGATCCACCAGGGCGGCGGTGTGTTGCCGACGGGGGCCTGATACAAATCGCGGCGTTTGACCAGATGACGCAGGACCAGCAACAACAGCGCCGCACAGGCAAAACCGACCAGCGGTGACAACAGCAGCGAATAGCCCACCTTGCTGGCCTGGGCCCAGTCCACACCGCTGGTGCCATCGCGGCCATGCATCAGTGCATTGGCCACGCCGACGCCAATGATCGAACCGATCAACGTGTGCGAGGAGGAGGCCGGAAGGCCCAGCCACCAGGTGCCCAGGTTCCAGATGATCGCCGATAGCAACAAGGCGAAGACCATGGCAAAGCCGGCCGAGGAGCCAACCTTGAGAATCAGTTCTACCGGCAACAGGGCGATGATGCCAAAGGCCACGGCGCCGCTGGACAGCAGCACACCGAGGAAGTTGAAGAAACCGGACCAGATCACCGCCACTGAGGCGGGCAGGGAATGGGTGTAGATCACCGTGGCCACGGCGTTGGCGGTATCGTGAAAGCCATTGACGAACTCGAAGCCCAGGGCAATCACCAGCGCCACCCCGAGCAACAGGAAGGGGGTCCAGGTGGTGACCACCGTGCCGCTGGCATCGATGTCGTGCGCCAGGCTCCAGGCCGTGTAAAGCAGGCCGGCCAGCAGCAGGCCGAAGAACAGGATCAGGGTGCCGCGACCGGGCGTGTGGTTCAGCTGCGGTCGTGGGTCGGTTGTGGCGAGCGATGGACTGCTGGCCAGCGTCGGGGTAGTCATGATGACTCCGGGTTGGTTACCTCAGGCGGCAAGCTTAAAAAATCTGAGCGAAACTGACCTGATCCCGATCAATGAAAGGTCTAGGCTGATACAAAATAATGCAGAGGTGCCGATGATTCGCTGCAAGCGCGTTTATGATCCCGTGGCGGTCGAAGATGGCCAGCGTGTGCTGGTCGACCGCTTGTGGCCGCGCAACAAGCGCAAGGAGCAGCTGCAGGCGCTATGGTTGCCTGAGGTGGCGCCGTCGACGGCATTGCGTCAGGCCTTCCATAACGGCGAAGTGGATTTTGCCGGCTTTGCCGAGCGCTATCGTCAGGAACTGACGGCGAGACCTGAGCATTGGTGGTCACTGCTGGGCATGGCCGGCAAGGGCGACCTGACCCTGCTCTATGCGGGCAAAGACACCGAACACAACAATGCCCTGGTACTGGCCCAGTGGCTGGAAGATGAGCTGGACCGGCAGGGGCCGATGAGTTCGCCGGTGTGTTATGCCGGGGAGGTCAAACCCTTGTAGGCGCTGGCGGCTTCTCGGTGGGAGCGGGCTTGCCCCGCGATTGCATTTTCTCAGTCACATTGCATCGCGGGGCAAGCC
>JBOICD010000654.1:0-1673 GCA_050739855.1 Pseudomonas sp. | reverse complement strand
CGCCATGGCCGCGCTGTTCGCCAACGCCAAACAGCTGAAGAAGTGAGGGTGGTACAGCTAGAGGTCCAATGCTGTTCACTTGGGTGGGAGCGAGCTTGCCTCGCGATGCGATTTGCCTGACAAAACGCAATCGCGGGTCAAGCCCGCTCCCACCGGGCCTGTCCCGCTTCTCTTAAATGAACAGCATTGCAGCTAGAGGTCGCCCTCTAGCCGCCAGCGGTCAAATTGCGATACTTTCGGCAGAGCGCAGGCACTGCCGCAAGCCGGCCAAAACCAGGCGACAACGCCAGTTCCTCTGTCCACCCTTGTAGACCGTCATATCCACCCCCATATTGGGGCGACTGACGCGTGAAGGAATCCATCTTGAGCGAACTTCTCAACCGCCGCCTGAGCCTGCTCGGCCAAGGCGACAACCTCTCCCTGCTCAAGCAGTGCCTGCACGGCATCGAGCGCGAATGCTTGCGTGTGACCGAGGACGGTCGCCTGGCACAAACCCCGCACCCCGAGGCTCTCGGCGCGGCGTTGACCCATGAGCAGATCACCACGGACTACTCGGAGTCGCTGCTGGAGTTCATCACCCCAGCCCTGGCCGACCCGGCGCAGACCCTCGAAAGCCTGGAGAACATCCACCGCTTCGCCTACACCAAACTGGGTAGCGAGTACCTGTGGAGTCCGTCGATGCCCTGCCCGCTACCGGCCGAGGAAGACATTCCGATTGCCTGGTACGGCGATTCCAACATCGGTCAGCTCAAGTATGTCTATCGCAAGGGCCTGGCCCTGCGTTACGGCCGCACCATGCAGTGCATTGCCGGGATTCACTACAATTTCTCGCTGCCAGAGAAACTCTGGCCGCTGCTGCGCACCGCTGAAGGCAGCAACCTCGATGACCACGCGTATCAGTCGGCGGCCTACATCGCCCTGATCCGTAACTTCCGCCGTTACAGCTGGTTGCTGATGTACCTGTTCGGCGCCTCGCCGGCGCTGGATGCCGGTTTCCTGCGCGGTCGCCCGCATCAGCTCGAACAGTTCGACGCCGATACGCTCTACCTGCCATACGCCACCAGCCTGCGCATGAGCGACCTGGGTTACCAGAGCAATGCCCAGGCCGGCCTGACACCTTGCTATAACGATCTGAACAGCTACACCGACAGCCTGCGCAAGGCCGTCGCCACCCCATATGCGCCTTATGTGGAAATCGGTACACACAAGGATGGCGAATGGGTACAGCTCAATACCAACATCCTGCAGATCGAAAACGAGTACTACTCCAACATCCGCCCCAAACGCGTGACCTACAGCGGTGAGCGGCCGATCCAGGCCCTGATGGCCCGCGGTATCCAGTACGTTGAAGTGCGGTGTCTGGACATCAACCCGTTCCTGCCGACCGGCATCGATTTGCCGGAGGCGCGCTTCCTCGACGCCTTCCTGTTGTTCTGCGCCCTGGAAGACAGCCCGTTGCTGGGTTATCTGGAATGCGGCAACTGCACGGGTAACTTCCTCAGTGTGGTCAAGGAAGGTCGCCGCCCGGGCCTGGTGCTGCAACGCCACGGCAAGCCGGTGGAGCTCAAGGAATGGGCCAATGAGCTGCTTGAGCAGATTGCGCCATTGGCCGCGCTGCTCGACCACAGCCTGGACAGCGATGAACACGCCAAAGCCCTCGAGCTGCAGAAGGC
>JBOICD010000653.1:0-1676 GCA_050739855.1 Pseudomonas sp. | reverse complement strand
CATCCACAAGAACATGACCATCGAGCAGCAAGCTGCCGAAGTGCGCAAGGTCAAGAAGTTCGAGGCCGGCGTGGTCAAGGACCCGATCACCATCGAGGCCGATGCCACGGTACGTGATCTGCTCGACCTGACCCGCCTGAACAACATCTCCGGCGTTCCGGTGCTGCACAATGGCGACCTGGTCGGCATCGTCACCTCCCGCGACATCCGTTTCGAAAACCGTCTGGATGCCACTGTCCGTGAAGTGATGACGCCTAAAGAGCGCCTGGTCACGGTCATGGAAGGCGCCGACAAGAACGAAGCGCGTGAGTTGCTGCACAAACACCGCATCGAGCGCGTGCTGATCGTCGACGACAAGTTCGCCCTCAAAGGCATGATGACCGTCAACGACATCGAAAAAGCCAAGGCCTACCCGCTGGCCAGCAAGGACGACCAGGGTCGCCTGCGCGTTGGCGCCGCAGTCGGTACCGGTAAAGACACCGGTGATCGCGTTTCCGCACTGGTTGCTGCCGGCGTTGACGTGGTAGTGGTCGACACCGCTCACGGTCACTCCAAAGGCGTGATCGATCGCGTTCGCTGGGTCAAAGAGAACTTCCCGCAGGTTCAGGTCATCGGTGGCAACATCGCGACCGGCGCTGCGGCCAAGGCCCTGGCCGAAGCCGGCGCTGACGCGGTCAAGGTCGGTATCGGCCCTGGCTCGATCTGCACCACCCGTATCGTCGCCGGTGTCGGTGTGCCGCAGATCAGCGCCATCGCCAATGTCGCCGCTGCCCTTGAAGGCACCGGTATCCCATTGATCGCCGACGGTGGCATCCGTTTCTCCGGTGACCTGTCCAAGGCCATCGTGGCCGGTGCTTCGGCGGTGATGATGGGCTCGATGTTCGCCGGTACCGAAGAGGCGCCAGGCGAGATCGAACTGTTCCAGGGCCGTTCCTACAAGGCTTACCGCGGCATGGGCTCGCTGGGTGCCATGTCCCAGGCCCAGGGCTCCTCCGACCGCTACTTCCAGGACTCCTCGGCCGGTGCCGAGAAGCTGGTGCCGGAAGGTATCGAAGGTCGCGTGCCGTACAAGGGCACCCTGACCGCGATCATCCACCAGCTGATGGGTGGCCTGCGCTCCTCGATGGGTTACACCGGCAGCGCCAACATCGAAGAGATGCGCACCAAGCCTGAGTTCGTGCGTATCACCGGTGCCGGCATGGCCGAGTCCCACGTGCATGACGTACAGATCACCAAAGAAGCGCCAAACTACCGCGTAGGTTGATGCTTCTGGCAACACTTGCACGCGGGGCTGTTATCGACAGCCCCGCGTCGTTTCCGATTACCACTGACGAGATTGAGTCATGGCCCTCGACATTCACGCTCACCGCATCCTGATCCTCGACTTCGGTTCCCAGTACACCCAGCTGATCGCCCGCCGCGTGCGCGAAATCGGCGTGTACTGCGAACTGCACCCGTTCGACATGGACGATGAAGCGATTCGCGAATTCGCCCCGCGCGGCATCATCCTGGCCGGCGGCCCCGAGTCCGTGCATGAAGCCGACAGCCCACGCGCGCCACAGGCCGTCTGGGACCTAGGCGTGCCGGTGTTCGGTATCTGCTACGGCATGCAGACCATGGCCGAGCAACTGGGCGGCAAGGTTGAAGGTTCCCAGCTGCGCGAGTTCGGCTACGCC
>JBOICD010000652.1:0-1680 GCA_050739855.1 Pseudomonas sp. | reverse complement strand
ACATGAAAGAGTACGAGCAGCACGCACGCGATACCCCTCAAGGTATCCACCTCAATGCTGCGTTTCATTTTCGTGCTGCTCATGGGCTCTTGCATCCCTCTCAAATTCAAAGAACGTAGCGTAATCTGAAGATGCATCGATGCGCCTGATATTTGCAAAATGCTACAGGCAAACTGTTGCAAGTCGTAGGAATGCCATCCTTGTCGGCAGGTATATCGGCGGGACTCAAGCGCACAGGCTGCCGCATTGCTGAACATTGCTGAAACAGTGCGGGCGCTGCAAGGTGTTATCCGACGTGGCCGGCGGCGGTGGCCTACAGGCTGCCGTTTTTCTCTCCTACACGCACTGTCTCCCATCGTTCTATTGCCCTCGACGCGGCGGTTTCCGATCATGAATTCAGTTCTTGTTGCGGCCACTTCACTGCTGGTCAACGAATGAAAAAATGAACCGGGAAATATCAGGAAATGAAGTCTCACACTCCGCTCGCCGGCGAGGATTCCGCAGCCGCGGGCTATTTGAAATTGATCAGACAGGGCGCGGCCGCTGGACGGCATATCGACGTGTTGAACTGGTTGCAAGGTGATGTACAGCACTACCTGCCGCATGACATCCTGCTCGCTGGATGGGGGAATTTCCGGGAGGGCTCGATACACCACGACATCCTGTCCAACCGGCCTGGTGTGCGTTCTTATGCGGCGGGCACGGAAGTGCTTCCGTTCCTGCTGGGGAAATTTCACGACAGCTGGGTCGCCGCGCAAAGAAGGCCCTGCCGTCTGGATTTTGCCGAAGTCGAGTACCTGCTGGGCAACGCCAGCCTGCCGGGTTCCTTGTCCAGCGTACTGCGCACAATGCGCTCGGTGCTGATACATGGAATTTGTGATGAAAGAGGGCGCCATGAATGTCTCTACGTCCTGCTAAGGGCCAGCGAGATTCCCGCCGAGCCCGCCACGACGGCCATGGGCGTGCTGATGCCCCATATCGACACCGCATTGCGGCAGGTCACGCACTTGCCGCAACAGCACCAACAGCTTCGTCAGGCATCGCCGCCTGCGCGGAGTGCCCCGGAGGACTCCTGTGGCTTGAGTGAGCGGGAAACCCAGATCATGGCCTGGGTGGCCATGGGCAAGACGAATTCAGAGATCGGGACCATTCTGAATATCAGCGGGTTTACGGTCAAAAACCACATGCAGCGGATTTTTCAAAAACTGAATGTATTCAATCGCACGCAGGCGGTCTCCAAAGTCACCAGGGTGGCCCTCGATGGCTGAATTCAATCCGGTCAACCCGGTCAACCCGGTAACCTCGGTAAACCCGGTGAGTTCGGCATCGGCGTGGATGGACCGCCGCGAGCCCCGCTCCATGGGGTTGGGCAGGAGTCATCTCTTCATTGCCATCGAAGCCGCGCTGGAGCCTTTGGTTCTGGTGTTTTCGTTATGGGCACTGGCATTCCATTTTGAAGATTCTGTCAGCCCGGCCTACCTGATCCTGTCGGTTATCGTGTTTTCCCTGTCTTTTCCAGGGACGTCCCAGCTTCGGCAGCCCGTCCCCAAAGCCGTGTTCAACATCGCCTTTCACTGGCTATGGATCGCCGGGCTGCTGTTGCTGGCAGGTGTTGCGACGGAATACCTCTACAGCTTTTCCATGCCCGTGCTGACCAACTGGTTATGGGTTGCGCCTGTG
>JBOICD010000651.1:0-1682 GCA_050739855.1 Pseudomonas sp. | reverse complement strand
CGCCGATCTCGCCGATCATGACGATCGCTTCGGTCTTCGGGTCTTCCTGGAACAGCTTCAGGATGTCGATGAAGTTCGAGCCCGGGATCGGGTCACCACCGATACCAACGCAGGTGGACTGACCGAAACCGGCGTCAGTAGTCTGCTTGACTGCTTCATAAGTCAGGGTGCCGGAACGCGAAACGATACCGACCTTGCCTGGCAAGTGGATGTGACCTGGCATGATGCCGATCTTGCACTCGCCCGGAGTGATGACGCCTGGGCAGTTAGGGCCGATCAGGGTAACACCCAGTTCGTCGCACTTGACCTTGGCATCCAGCATGTCCAGGGTAGGAATGCCTTCGGTGATGCAGACGATCAGCTTGATGCCGCCGAAAGCCGCTTCCAGGATCGAGTCTTTGCAGAAAGGAGCCGGAACGTAGATAACCGAAGCGTCAGCACCGGTAGCCGCAACGGCTTCTTTAACGGTGTTGAACACTGGCAGGCCCAGGTGCGTGGTGCCGCCCTTGCCCGGCGTCACGCCGCCAACCATCTTGGTGCCGTAGGCGATGGCTTGTTCGGAGTGGAAAGTACCTTGCGAGCCGGTGAAGCCCTGGCAGATGACTTTGGTGTCTTTATTGATCAGGACGCTCATTACTTGCCCTCCGCAGCTTTGACAACTTGTTGAGCAGCGTCGGTCAGGCTGGTTGCCGCAATGATGTTCAAACCGCTTTCTGCCAGTACTTTAGCACCCAGTTCAGCGTTGTTACCTTCCAGGCGAACAACAACCGGCACTTTCACGCCGACTTCTTTCACTGCACCGATGATGCCTTCGGCAATCATGTCGCAACGAACGATGCCGCCGAAGATGTTGACCAGAACGGCCGCGACATTGCTGTCGGACAGAATGATCTTGAAGGCTTCGGTAACGCGCTCTTTGGTAGCACCACCACCTACGTCGAGGAAGTTGGCTGGCTTGCCGCCGTGCAGGTTGACGATGTCCATGGTACCCATGGCCAGGCCAGCACCGTTGACCATGCAGCCGATGTTGCCTTCCAGCGCTACGTAGTTCAGCTCGAAGCTCGCAGCGTGGGCTTCACGAGGATCGTCTTGCGACGGGTCGTGGAAGGTTTTCAGCTTGGGCTGACGGTACATGGCGTTAGCGTCGATGTTGATTTTCGCATCGAGGCAGTGCAGGTCGCCGTCGGCCTTGATGACCAGCGGGTTTACTTCCAGCAGGGCCAGGTCGTGTTCTTTGAACAGCTTGGCCAGGCCGACGAAAATCTTGGCGAACTGTGCAACTTGCTTGCCTTCCAGACCCAGCTGGAACGCCAGTTCACGACCTTGGAATGGCTGAGCGCCAACCAGAGGATCGATAGTAGCCTTGATGATCTTCTCAGGAGTGTCGTGAGCGACTTTCTCGATGTCCACGCCACCTTCGGTGGAGGCCATGAACACGATACGACGGCTCGAACGGTCGACTACAGCGCCCAGGTACAGCTCTTTGGCGATGTCAGTGCAGGATTCGACCAGGATCTTGGTCACTGGCTGACCGTTGGCGTCAGTCTGGTAGGTTACCAGACGCTTGCCCAACCACTGCGCAGCGAACGCCTTGGCGTCTTCTTTGCTGCGAACCAGCTTGACGCCGCCCGCTTTACCGCGACCACCGGCGTGAACCTGGGCTTTGACAACCCACTCGGTGC
>JBOICD010000650.1:0-1686 GCA_050739855.1 Pseudomonas sp. | reverse complement strand
GGGTGGGAGCGGGCTTGCCCCGCGATCAAATCACTTCAACACAGCCAGCGCGGCATCATAATTCGGCTCGTCAGCGATTTCGCCAACCAGCTCAGCGTGCAGCACCTTGTCATTCTCATCCAGTACCACCACGGCACGGGCGGTCAGGCCGGCCAGCGGGCCGTCGGCGATGGCAACGCCGTAGTTCTCGATGAACTCGCGGCCACGCAGGGTCGACAGGTTCTGGACGTTTTCCAGGCCTTCAGCGCCACAGAAGCGCGCTTGCGCGAACGGCAGGTCAGCAGAAATGCACAGCACCACGGTGTTGTTCAGTTCGTTGGCCTTCTTGTTGAAGGTACGCACCGAGGTGGCGCAGGTCGGGGTGTCGACGCTTGGGAAGATGTTCAGCACTTTGCGCTTGCCGGCCAGGCTGGCCAGGGTCACGTCAGCCAGGCCTGCACCAACCAGGGAAAACGCTGGCGCTTTCGAGCCGACCTTCGACAGTTCGCCGTTGACCTGAACAGGATTGCCTTTGAGAGTCACTTGAGCCATGAGCTGAGTCCTTATGCGGGGTGAGTGATAAAGGACCAGAGTTAATCATGAAAGTGCCCGGGCACCTATGGGGGGAGCAACAAATTGTTGTATTGCCAGACAATCATTGTGGACAAACCGGCCACTCGAAAGCAGACAATCCTGCTTGCGGGTGGCCGGTCAATCCATCAGCCCAGCAGCGAGTAAACCAGCGCCGAGATCGCCACCAGGCCGACGGCCACGACGAAGACGTTGGACATCTGCCCACTGTATTTACGCATGGCCGGGACCTTGCGGATGGCGTACATCGGCATCAGGAACAGAATCGCCGCGATCACCGGGCCGCCGAGGGTCTCGATCATGCCGAGGATGCTCGGGTTGAGGGTGGCGACGATCCAGCAGATCACCAGCATCAATGCTGCGGTCATGCGGTCCAGCGCCTTGGCGCCAGGGCGCTTGCCGGTCTTGACGATCAAGCCCTTGAGGCCCTCGCTGGCACCGATGTAGTGACCGAGGAACGACTTGGCAATGGCGATGAAGGCAATCAGCGGCGCGGCAAAAGCGATGGTCGGGTTGCTGAAGTGGTTGGCCAGGTACGACAGGATCGACAGGTTCTGCGCCTTGGCTTCGGCCAGTTGTGCCGGGGTCAGGGTCAGCACGCAGCTGAACACGAAGAACATCACCATCGCCACCATCAGCAGGTGGGCACGGCTCAGGATCTGCCCGCTGCGCTCGTCGGCGTGCACGCCGTAACGGCGTTTCTGGTCGACGGCAAAGGCCGAGATGATCGGCGAATGGTTGAACGAGAACACCATCACCGGAATGGCCAGCCACAAGGTGTGCAGGAACGCCGAACCTGACGGCACTTCAGTGGCGGTGGTGAGGATACCGCCGCTCCAGTGCGGAATCAGGAACACCGCAAGAAATGCCAGGGCCACGATGAACGGATAGACCAGCAGGCTCATGACCTTGACCGTAGCCTGCTCGCCGCAGCGCACAATGGCCAGCAAGCCGAGAATCAGCACGAACGACAGCACGGCGCGCGGTGGTGGCTCGATGTGCAGCTGGTGTTCCATGAAGCTGCCGACCGTGTTGGTCAGGGCCACGCTGTAGATCAGCAGGATCGGGAAGATGGCGAAGAAGTACAGCAAGGTGATCAGGGCGCCGGCCTGGATG
>JBOICD010000649.1:0-1705 GCA_050739855.1 Pseudomonas sp. | reverse complement strand
GTGTCTGACCGCTTGCAATCGCGGGGCAAGCCCGCTCCCACAGGGGGGTCAGTTGAACAGCACCGCCGTTTTTTGCAGCGTCACCCAGATCCCCCAGACCAGCGGAGTCCCCACCAGCAGCCAGGCGGCAACTACCAACGGCAGACTGCCCGGCGCCGCATGCCACTCCAGTACCCGGGCGTTGCCGTTGCCCTGGTCATGGCTCAGCGCCTGTTCCGCCGCCAGCTGCGCGTCGGTCATGAAGTACTTGTCGGCCACCGGGCGCACCAGCGCGTTGCAGACAAACCCCAGCACCAGCAGGCCGGCCAGGATGTACAAGGTGATGTCGTAAACCGCCGCACGCTCCACGCCCAGCGCCAGCTGGTACTCACGCAGGTAGGTAATCAGCACCGGCCCAAGCACCCCGGCAGCAGCCCAGGCAGTCAACAAACGACCATGGATGGCGCCGACCATCTGCGTGCCGAACAGGTCGGCCAGATACGCCGGCACTGTGGCGAAGCCGCCGCCGTACATCGACAGGATGATGCAGAACGCCGCCACGAACAGGGCGATATTGCCCAGGTGGCCCATGTTCGGCACCAGCGCATACAGCGCGACACCCAGGGCGAAGAAGGCGAAATAGGTGTTCTTGCGCCCGATATAGTCGGAGAACGAAGCCCAGAAAAACCGTCCACCGATGTTGAACAGGCTCAAAAGTCCGGTAAACCCGGCAGCGATTGCGGCAATCTGCGCCAGTTGCGCGCTGCTGAGTTCGCTGAAGTTCAGGTCGTTACCCAGCAACTTGCCGGCAAAAACTTCCTGCAACAGTGGCGAGGCCATGCCCAGAATGCCGATACCTGCCGACACGTTCAGGCACAGCACTAACCAAATCAATGCAAACTGCGGAGTTTTCCACGCCACACTGACATGTACGTGACGATGGGTGATCATCGCGTTGCTGGCTTTCTTCAGCGGTGCAGTCCAGCCCTCGGGCTTCCAGCCGGCCGGTGGCACCCGATAGGCCAAGGCACCACCGATCATGAACACGAAGTAGATCACCGCCATCACCACGAAGCTCTGCCAGACGCCCACGCCTTCAGGGCTGGCAAAGTGGTTCATCAGCGCTGCCGCCAGTGGCGCACCCACCATGGCGCCACCACCAAAGCCCATGATCGCCATACCGGTGGCCATGCCGCGCTTGTCCGGGAACCACTTGATCAAGGTCGAAACCGGCGAGATATAGCCCAGGCCCAGGCCGATACCACCGATGACACCCGAGCCCAGCCACATCAGCCAGAGCTGGTGGCTATAGATGCCGAACGCCGAAATCAGCAGGCCACCACACCAGCACAACGCCGAAACCACCCCGGCCTTGCGTGGCCCGGCGTGCTCCAGCCAGCCACCCCAAACGGCTGCAGAACAGCCGAGGAACACGAAGAACAGGGTATAGATCCAGCTGAGCATCGAGATCTGCCAGTCGCATTCAGTGCTGAACAGGCGGGCGAAGAAGCTCATGTCCGGCGCACAGGCAAGCGGCGCAGTGATACCGATCGCTTGCGACAACGGCAACCAGAACACCGAAAAGCCATAGGCCATGCCAATGCACAGATGGATGGCCAGCGCCGCAGGTGGCACCAGCCAGCGGTTGAAACCAGGCGCGGCGATGATCCGCTCTTTGGACAGAAAACCAGGGCTGCTGGTTAGCGTGCCTGCCGTGATACTGCTG
>JBOICD010000648.1:0-1709 GCA_050739855.1 Pseudomonas sp. | reverse complement strand
AGCTTCGGTGGGAGCGGGCTTGCCCCGCGATAAATCAGGCCGGAACACCGCTATGAAAGCGAAACTCTTCATCCGGGCTGCTGATCAATTCGGCCTCGACCGCCCTGACCTTCTCCACCACCCGTTCGATATCAGCCGCTTCACCGTACTGATGGGCCAGCTTCAGGTAACCCTGATAGTGCCGGGCCTCGCTGTTGAGCAGGCCGTGATAGAACTTGCCCAGTTCCTCGTCCAGATGCGGCACCAGCGCGGCAAAACGCTCACAGCTACGTGCCTCGATAAAGGCGCCGACCACCAGGGTGTCGACCAGCTTCACCGGCTCATGGGTACGCACCACCCGGCGCAGGCCCGAGGCATAGCGCCCGGCCGATAAAGGGCGCAAGCCGATCTTGCGGCGCTTCATCAGGCGCAGCACCTGCTCATGGTGCACCAGCTCTTCACGGGCCAGGCGCGACATCATGTTGATCAGGTCCAGGTGCGTGTTGTACTTGGCCATCAGGCTCAGCGCGGTGCTGGCGGCCTTGAACTCGCAGTTCTTGTGGTCGATCAACAGGGTTTCCTGGTCAGCAAGTGCCGCCTGGACCCAGGCATCGGGAGTACGGCAACCAAGGAACGCATCAATTTCGGGAATAAGGTGCATAGGCTCACAAACAGGCAGGGCAAACGGCAAGACCGGCGATTATACCGGCAGCGGCGCCGATCACCAGTGAACTATGCTTGATACATATCAACGCCCATTGCGCTTGGCGCCGACTATAGTCAGTCATCGGTCGCCAATTCTGAAGGGAGTTCACGCTCATGCAAGAAGTACGCAGCATTCTGGTGGTCCTCGATCCCGAACACTCACATAGCCGCGCCCTGACCCGGGCCAAACTGATCGCCGGCGCCACCGGCGCGCGCCTGCACCTGTTGATGTGCGACAAGAATCACGACCACAGCGCCCTGCTCAGCCTGCTCAGCAGCCAGTTGCACGACGACGGGTTCGACAATGTGACCCACGAGGAGGCCTGGCACGGCAGCCTGCACGAATCGATCATTGCCGTGCAGCAAGCCGAAGGCTGCGATCTGGTGATCAAGGAGCACCGGCCGGACAACCCGCTGAAAAAGGCCCTGCTCACCCCATCCGACTGGAAACTATTGCGCCTGTGCCCTTGCGCGGTGCTGATGGTCAAGACCGAACGGCCGTGGGCTGGCGGCGTGATCCTCGCTGCAGTGGATGTCGGCAATCACGACGAGGCGCATCGCCTGCTGCACAAGAACATCATCGACCACGGCTACCAGATCGCCAACCTGGCCAAGGGCAACCTGCATGTGATCAGCGCCCATCCGTCGCCGATGCTGTCGGCGGCCGACCCGGTCTATCAACTGAAGGAAACCATCGAACAGCGTTATCGCGAGGAATGTGCAGCGTTCCAGGCCGAGTTCGATATCAAGGACGATCGCCTGCACGTCGCCGAAGGCCCGGCCGATGTGCTGATCCCCTACACCGCCAACAAGTACGATGCGGTGGTGACCGTGATCGGCACCGTGGCGCGTACCGGGATTTCCGGGGCGTTGATCGGCAACACCGCCGAGGTGGTGCTCGATTCGCTCGAGTGCGATGTACTGGTGCTCAAGACTGAAGAAGTGAAGGTGCACCTGACTGAGTTGGCGCAGGGCTGACGATCGGATCGCGGGGCAAGCCCGCTCCCACAGCTGCTGTGGGAGCG
>JBOICD010000647.1:0-1714 GCA_050739855.1 Pseudomonas sp. | reverse complement strand
CGCGGGATGCTCTTTTACCGGCTGCTGCAGCAAGCCGTTGTCACGAAACCTGTGACCTATCAGGACATCACCCGAACACCACAGGACAGGGTGGAATCGGCTTAGTGGAGCTAAGTGGATATCCCTTGTTTATGTACAGTATATTGAATTCCCCGCCAGCCGGCAAGCGGCCTGCAGCCCGCCTGGAGCGGTTTCATAATATTGGTTTGTACCGGAGGTTCACATGGCTCACGTACTGGCAAAACTCCGCGGCGCCCGGCTGGTCGATGTGAAGGCGCAGCTCGACAAGGATGCAGCCAGCCATGCCGAGCAGGGCATGTACCTGGAGCACCTGTGGCAAAACGCCGAAGACCCCGCCGAGGTGCTGTTTCTTTTTCAGGTGACGGACCTCGACCATTGCCGGCAGCTCGTGAAAAAAAACCACGCGCAGGCCCGGCAGCAAGATCCGGCGGTTTCCCTGCCCGAGATGATCTTTCTGCAGGGACTGTAAATCCCGTGGTCGCGGCGGGGAAAGCGGATGACAGGACAATCGCCCATGCATTCACTTCGGCCTCCATCCCCATGACCAAGCGCCCCGAAAACATCCACGACCGCTACCACGCCCATGTTTATTTTGGCCCCGCCACCGTGGCGCAGGCCCGAACGCTGTGCGAGCAGGCTGGCGAGCTGTTTGGCGTGGCCGTCGGCCGCGTGCATGAACGCGAGATTGGGCCGCACCCGCACTGGAGCTGCCAGCTGGCATTTGACCGCGCCCAGTTCGAGCGCCTGATCCCGTGGCTGGCGCAACACCGCAACGGGCTGGATGTGTTCGTGCATGGCGTCACGGGCGATAACCTGGCTGATCACACAGCCCATGCCTATTGGCTGGGCGAGGCCTCTGAACTGAAGCTGGAGATGTTCAGGCGTTGAGCGGAGAGCCGGAAATGCTATTGACTAATGATTTGACAGCGCTGCGACCGATGCGAAAGACTGCGGTTCTTCACACGCCGCTGGCCCTCACCCCAACCCTCTCCCAAAGGGCGAGGGAGCGAGAAAAAGCACATCGCATGCACTGAGCTGAGGAGTGACAACAAAAGTCCCAGATGCGGGAATTATGACGAAAGGGGTCGCGCCTTGGCCGCGCCGCGTGCAGGTAGCTGGCGGGATTCAACGCTTCTGTACAGCACCGCACCCGCCAGCAGGGACAGCAGGAAGGCAACCAGCAGGCCCAGCGCGTTGGCCATCAACTGGGTCGGCCAGAAATAACTCACCACCGCGTTGACCAGCAGGCACACCGGGAAGTGAATCAGAAACACCGAGTACGAGATCTGGCCAAGCTGCAGCAGCCAGCGGGGCTCGCGCCATTGCCGGGCAACAGCGCTTGTTTGGAGCCACACCAGGCCCAGCGCGACCACCAGCGCCAAGGCAATACGGCCCCTGAAATCAAGCAGCAACGCCGCCCCGCCGAGCACGGCCATGGCCAGCAGCCACTGCGCCCGTTGGGGCCCGCCTGCTGCCCTGGACGCCCAGAAAGCCATCATGCCCAAGGTGTAGGAACCGAGGAAATACAGCGCTGTCACGTCCAGACCGGCGAGGCGGTTGAAGAAGAACAGCGACGCCGCTCCCAGCAACAGCATCAGGCCCATGCCGAGGTACTCAGGCGTCTGCGGCCAGCGCTGCTGCAGCCTGCGTGCAAAAGCAAACACCAGCACGCTGCTGACGAACAGCTGAAAAT
>JBOICD010000646.1:0-1718 GCA_050739855.1 Pseudomonas sp. | reverse complement strand
CAGGCAGGCAACCAGACCTGCGATACCGGCGTTGATGTGCACCACGGTGCCGCCCGCGAAGTCGAGCACGCCCCAGTCCCACATCAGGCCACCGTTGCCGCTCCAGACCATGTGCGCAATCGGTGCATAGACCAGGGTGAACCAGATGGCCATGAAGATCAGCATCGCCGAGAACTTCATACGCTCGGCAAAGGCACCGACGATCAGCGCCGGGGTGATGATCGCGAAGGTCATCTGGAAGGTGATGAATACCGCCTCGGGGAACAACGCCGCCGAAGAGGTCAGGCTCGCCGGCGTCACACCAGCCAGGAAGGCTTTGGACAGGCCGCCGACGAAGGAATTGAAGTTGACTACACCTTGCTCCATACCGGTGGTATCGAATGCCAGGCTATAACCGTAAACCACCCACAGAACGCTGATCAGGCCGGTGATCGCAAAGCACTGCATCATCACCGAGAGCACGTTCTTGGAACGCACCATACCGCCGTAGAACAGGGCCAGACCTGGGATGGTCATGAACAGCACCAAGGCTGTAGCGGTCAACATCCAGGCGGTGTCGCCGGAGTTGAGCACGGGGGCTGCCTCCTCTGCCAGGGCCAGGCCAGGCATTACGAGGGACAAAAGGGCTCCTAGCCCTGCGAATTGACGCAGAGTCATGTTGTTTTCTCCTGGGGCGTTGGGGTTTGGTGAGGCTTTTTTTAGATCGCGTCGGTATCGGTTTCGCCGGTACGGATGCGAATCGCCTGCTCCAGATTGACCACGAAAATCTTCCCGTCACCGATCTTGCCGGTGTTGGCCGCCTTGGTGATCGCTTCGATGACCCGGTCCAGATCCTTGTCGTCGATGGCGACGTCGATCTTCACCTTGGGCAGGAAATCAACCACATACTCAGCACCGCGATACAGCTCGGTGTGGCCCTTCTGCCGACCGAAGCCTTTGACTTCAGTGACAGTAATACCCTGCACGCCGATTTCAGACAGCGACTCGCGCACGTCGTCCAACTTGAACGGCTTGATGATGGCAGTGACTAGCTTCATGAAACTCTCTCCCGAATTGGTGGACTTGCCCCAGGAAAACAAACCCGACTCAAGTCTAAGCGCAGCGCCTGGCTTTGTAACGCGTCGTCGACCGAAACCGCTTGATGCTCCGCCTGCACCCCGCCTCGTCACGGTGACTGCATCAGTGCATGGTCACTTAGGCCTAAGCAGAAACCTTGCCAGATCCGCTAAATCGTCCAATTACAGGCACTTGCGTTAGTCAGTGCTCATTGGCCAGTCGTCAGCACCGTCTGACTGCACAATTACGGTGCGCAACGCTTCACTGCGATGCGCAAAAAGCGTGCAGCTCAAGGTCAGCAAAGCTGCGTGCTACACTGGCGCCCCACTTGGATACAGCGGATAGCCGAACATGCTCGCGCCCAAAGCCTTTCTCGATGCCCTGAGCGACCAAGCCTCGCGCCTGTTCAGCGGCGACACCTCGCAACCTCGCGCCGAACTTGAAAGCCAGTTCAAAGCCCTGCTGCAAAGCGGTTTCAGCAAGCTGGAACTGGTCAGCCGGGAAGAATTCGACAGCCAGATGGTGGTTTTGGCCCGCACCCGCGCTCGTCTTGAAGCGCTGGAAGCCAAGGTTGCGGAAATGGAAGCGCGCCTGAATCCGCCTGCGGCGGAGTAGTGGGAGCGGGCTTGCCCCGCGATTGCAGACTGTCAGCCACATCGCAT
>JBOICD010000645.1:0-1732 GCA_050739855.1 Pseudomonas sp. | reverse complement strand
CACAAGGGGTTTCTGTGGGAGCGGGCTTGCCCCGCGATTATTGCCTTACAGCCCGTCGAGCAACGCCTTGTTGCGTACCGCGCCCTTGTCGGCACTGGTGGCCAGCAGGGCGTAGGCTTTCAGTGCGGTGGTCACTTTACGTGGGCGTACTTCCACCGGCTTCCAGCCTTTCTTGTCCTGTTCGACACGACGTGCCGCCAACTCCTCATCGCTGACCAGCAGGTTGATCGAGCGGTTAGGGATGTCGATCAGCACCTTGTCGCCATCCTGCACCAGGCCGATGGCGCCGCCGGCAGCCGCTTCAGGAGAAGCGTGGCCGATGGACAGGCCCGAGGTGCCGCCGGAGAAGCGGCCGTCGGTGAGCAGGGCGCAGGCTTTGCCCAGGCCTTTGGACTTCAGGTAGGAGGTCGGGTAGAGCATTTCCTGCATGCCCGGGCCGCCTTTCGGACCTTCGTAGCGAATGATGACGATATCGCCTTCTTTCACTTCGTCGGCAAGGATGCCGCGTACGGCGCTGTCCTGGCTTTCGAAGATTTTCGCGTTGCCTTCGAACACATGGATCGACTCGTCGACACCTGCGGTCTTCACCACGCAACCGTCCAAGGCGATGTTGCCGTACAGCACGGCCAGGCCGCCTTCTTGCGAGTAAGCGTGCTCGACACTGCGGATGCAGCCGTTTTCACGGTCGTCGTCCAGGGTGTCCCAACGGGTCGACTGGCTGAACGCGGTCTGGGTCGGAATACCGGCCGGGCCGGCCTTGAAGAAGTGGTGCACCGCTTCGTCGTCGGTCTGGGTGATGTCCCACTTGGCGATGGCTTCTTCCATGCTCGGGCTGTGCACGGTCGGCAGGTCGGTGTGCAGCAGACCGCCACGGGCCAGCGAACCGAGGATGCTGAAGATGCCGCCAGCGCGGTGGACGTCTTCCATGTGGTACTTCTGGATGTTCGGCGCGACCTTGCACAGCTGCGGCACTTTGCGCGACAGGCGATCGATATCGCGCAGGTCGAAATCGATCTCGGCTTCCTGGGCGGCGGCCAGCAGGTGGAGGATGGTGTTGGTCGAACCGCCCATGGCGATGTCGAGCATCATGGCGTTCTCGAACGCCTTGAAGTTGGCAATGTTACGCGGCAGCACGCTCTGGTCGTTGTCGCCGTAGTAACGCTTGCACAGCTCGACGATGGTGCGCCCGGCCTGCAGGAACAGCTGCTCGCGGTCGCTGTGGGTGGCCAGGGTCGAACCGTTGCCCGGCAAGGCCAGGCCCAGGGCTTCGGTCAGGCAGTTCATCGAGTTGGCGGTGAACATGCCGGAGCAGGAACCGCAGGTCGGGCAGGCGCTGCGCTCGTACTCGGCGACTTTCTCGTCGGAGGCGCTGTCGTCGGCGGCGATGACCATGGCGTCGACCAGGTCCAGCCCATGGCTGGCCAGTTTGGTCTTGCCGGCTTCCATCGGCCCGCCGGAAACGAAGATCACCGGGATGTTCAGGCGCAGGGCGGCCATCAGCATGCCGGGGGTGATCTTGTCGCAGTTGGAGATGCAGACGATGGCATCGGCGCAGTGGGCGTTGACCATGTATTCGACGGAGTCGGCGATGATCTCGCGGCTCGGCAGCGAATAGAGCATGCCGTCGTGGCCCATGGCGATACCGTCGTCCACGGCGATGGTGTTGAATTCTTTGGCGACGCCGCCGGCCCGCTCGATCTCGCGGGCGACCAGTTGGCCGAGGTCTTTGAGG
>JBOICD010000644.1:0-1740 GCA_050739855.1 Pseudomonas sp. | reverse complement strand
CTGCTAGGGTTTGAACGAAAAGTCGCCGAGCGGCGATCAGGCAAGGCGAAAACAGGCGAGGAAGCGGAGTTTACTGATTGTAAATGAGCATTCCGAGCCTGTTTTCAACGCAGCATGATCGACGCGCAGGCACTTTTCGTACAAAGCCTAACCAGTAGAGGCGCTTGGCTCCCTGTTACCTACAACAGAGAGATGTGAAATGAGTGCCAACGTTGATCTGAACAACCGCCCCGACTACGACCGGGTGCTGCAGGATATCGCCGACTATGTCCTGAATTACCAGGTCGGGTCTGCGCCGGCGCTGGATACGGCGCGCAACTGCTTGATGGACACCCTGGGCTGCGGCCTGCTGGCGTTGCGCTTCCCGGAATGCACCAAGCACCTGGGGCCGCTGGTGGAGGGCACGGTGGTACCGTACGGCGCGCGGGTGCCGGGTACCAGCTACCGCCTGGACCCGGTCAAGGCCGCCTGGGACATCGGTTGTATAGTCCGTTGGCTCGATTTCAACGACACCTGGCTGGCCGCCGAGTGGGGGCACCCCTCGGACAACCTCGGCGGCATCCTGGCGGTGGCCGACCATCTATCGCAAAAACGCGTGGCCAATGGCGAAGCCCCCTTGAGTATGCGGGCAGTGCTTGAAGCCATGGTCATGGCTCACGAAATCCAGGGTGTGATTGCCCTGGAGAACGCCTTCAACCGTGTTGGCCTCGATCATGTGTTGTTGGTCAAGGTCGCGTCCACGGCAGTCTGCGCCAAGCTCATGGGCGCCAACCGCGAGCAACTGCTGTCGGCGCTGTCTCATGCCTTTGTCGATGGTCAGGCGCTACGTACCTATCGTCATGCCCCTAATGCCGGTTCACGCAAATCCTGGGCGGCGGGGGATGCCTCGAGCCGCGGGGTGCACCTGGCGGATATCGCCCTGCGTGGCGAGATGGGTATTCCAGGCGTTCTGACGGCGCCGCAGTGGGGCTTCTACGATGTGCTGTTCAGCCACACCAACAAGGATCTGGCGCTCAAGCCCGAAGACAAACGCGCTTTCAGTTTCTCTCAGCCGTTCTCCAGCTATGTGATGGAAAACGTGCTGTTCAAGATCAGCTTCCCTGCCGAGTTCCATGCCCAGACTGCCTGTGAAGCGGCGGTGACCCTGCATCCGCTGGTACGTAATCGCCTGCATGAAATCGAGCGGATCGTCATTACCACCCATGAGTCGGCGATTCGCATCATCTCCAAGGTTGGCAAGCTGGCCAACGCTGCCGATCGTGATCATTGCATCCAGTACATGACCGCTGTGCCGCTGATCTTCGGCGACCTGGTGGCTGAGCAATACGAGGATGAGTTTCACGCTGCTCATCCGCTCATCGACCGTTTGCGCGAGAAGATGGAAGTCGTCGAAGACCCGCGTTTTACCCGCGAGTACCTGGAAGCCGGCAAGCGCTCGATCGCCAATGCCGTGCAGGTGTTCTTCAATGATGGATCAAGCACCGAACAGGTGGTGGTGGAGTACCCGATTGGCCATCGTCGGCGTCGGGCTGAAGGGATTCCATTGCTCGAGGAGAAGTTCAAGGCCAACCTGGTGACGCGCTTTGCCGGGCAGCGGGTGAACGAGATCTTTGCCTTGTGCAAGGATCAGGCGGCGCTTGAGGCTACGGCGGTGCATCGGTTTGTCGATCTGTTTGTGATCTGAAGCGGGCACACCCCGGTGGGAGCGGGCTTGCCCCGCGATTGCGACGTTACTGACAC
>JBOICD010000643.1:0-1749 GCA_050739855.1 Pseudomonas sp. | reverse complement strand
GCCACCGCCATGACGATCAGTCGCCTGCTTGCGCCTGCAACACCAGTTGCCCGTCAACGTCCCTGGCCAGGCCGCTGGCCAGCAGCAACGGCACCAGGCGCTTGTGCAGCTGCGGCTCGACGAAAGCGCGCAAGGTATCGAGGTCAAGATTGCCCAGCGCCGGCAGCTCTGCCTTGGTGTACGACAGCCAGGCTTTTTTCAGCACCATCAGCACGTCGCTGCCCGCGGTGGTGGCAAAGCGCCGATGCAGTTTTTGCCCGGCCAGCTCGAAGCTGTGGGCGTGCTCGTAGCCCGACTCATCGCCGGCAGCGGCCAGGCAGCGGCTGCAACGGCAGGGACCGTCGCCGAAGGCCTTTTCCAGGTAAGTGTTGAAATCCACCACGGGCTTGAGGCCCAGGCGCTTGTCGACTTCGAACAGGTCCGAGGTCAGGTGTTGTTCAGCGGTCAATGTATTTTCCCTGAATAGTCTTGGCGGGGGCGCACAATACCAGTGTTTGGCGCTGCCGGATGTCGAAGCGAACGGGATTTTTCCGTGACACTCCATTACCCTAGGCGCCCGCGTGCGTCAGCAGACGCCGATCTATCCGTCGTTGGAGTTCAAGCATGTACAACTACACAGCCACCGTGACCGTCAGCGACGACCTGCATGATGACGTCGAAGCGGTGGAAAACGTCGCGATCCGGGTCGGTCTTGAGGCGGTTACTGAAACCCTGAAAAAAGTGCATTTTGTCGGCACCCTGGCAGCACCCGACAAGGCCACGCACATCTGCGTGACCCTGGACAACGGCCTGAGCTACTACGGCCCGATCGTCAATGGCCACGCTGAACTGGAAGGTGGCTGGATCGCTTTCGAATGCGACATGCTCACCCCGCAGGAACTGGGTCTGTAAGCGGTGGGAGCGGCGGTGCGACGACTCGACTTGCCCCGCGATGCAATGTGACTGACTGATTGCAATCGCGGGGCAAGCCCGCTCCCACAGCAAGCCCGCTCCCACCCCAGCATTGCTTTCCCTACAAAACAGACAACAAGGAAGCTTATGAACAACTCTCTGTTATCCGTTCAGGAGCTGGCTGCGCCCGAGGGCGTCTGCTATGGCTGCGGCTGTTCCCACCCAAGCGGTTTGCACCTGAAAAGCCATTGGCACGATGACGGTATCCATCTGATCAGCCGGCATTCGCCTGACAGCACTTTTCTCGGCTGGCCCGGCCTGGTGTATGGCGGCCTGCTGGCCATGCTGGTCGATTGCCACTCCAACTGGACCGCCATGGCTTACCACTACCGCGCCGAAAGCCGCGAGCCGGGTAGTCTGCCGCGTATCGACTGCGTCACCGGCCAACTCAACCTGAACTACCTCAAGCCCACGCCCATGGGCGTCGAGCTGCTGCTCAAGGCCCGGGTCGAAGGCGAGGTAGGGCGCAAGAGCCGGGTGATCTGCGAAGTCTGGGCTGACGATGTGCTGACCGTGAGCGCCGACTCGGTGTTCGTCCGGGTCGACACCGAAAAGCTCAAGCACAAAGCCCACGGTCAGGCCTGAGGCAGCGCCTGGCGCACCTCAGCGCAGGGTGCCGACCATTTGCCCGAGTACGTCCAGCACGGCGTTGGCCAGCGTCTTTGAACGTTGGCCGTTCCAGCCGGTTTGCGCATTCGGCGCATCGTCGTGGTCCTTGAACGGCATCTCCAGGGTCAGCGACAGGCAATCATGGGTCTGGCCGACGCTGTTGGCGCCCAGGGTCAGGTTGGCCTGACC
>JBOICD010000642.1:0-1751 GCA_050739855.1 Pseudomonas sp. | reverse complement strand
CAGTTCAAGACCGTTGATTTTTCCAGCCTGTGCGTCTCCCAGGCAGGCGGCATGGCGGCGTCCGCGGGCACCGCCAGGCACTGGCTGCAAGTCACCGGCTGTCCCATGATTGAAGGGTGGGGCATGAGTGAGACCTGTGCCATCGGGACGAACAACCCGGTGACAAACCGGGAATTCACCGGCACGATCGGGTTGCCGCTGCCCAGCATTGAACTGGCCATCAAGGATGAGGATGGCAATTCCTTGCCGCCCGGCGAGTCGGGCGAGATCTGCCTCAAGGGCCCTCAGGTGATGACGGGTTATTACCGCCAGCCGGACGAAAATGAAAAGGCTTTTACCCGCGACGGTTTCATGCGCACCGGCGACATAGGCATCATGGATGAGCGCGGGTACACGAAGATAGTGGATCGCAAGAAGGACATTATCATCGTCTCGGGCTTCAATGTCTTCCCGAACGAGCTGGAAAACGTAATTTCCCTGTGCCCAGGCGTCGTGGAGTGCGCGGCGATAGGTATCGCGGATGACAAGCAGGGTGAAGCCATCAAGGTTTTTGTCGTGAAGAACGACCCCACCCTGACGGAGGATGACGTAAGCGCCTATTGCAAGGAGCATTTCACGGGCTACAAACGCCCCAAATACATCGAATTTCGCGATGATCTTCCCAAATCGAATGTCGGAAAAATCCTTCGCCGCGAGCTCCGCGCAACGGCCTGACGCCTCAGCTGAAGTCGCGCTCTGATGTCCAACCAGAATTTGCCTGGCGGCGTGCACGTTTTTGAACGTGGCTGGCTGTCCTCCAACAATATCCTGTTTATTGATGGCGAGGAAAGCCTGCTGGTGGACAGTGGCTACTGCACCCACTCGGCACAAACGCTCTCGCTGGTCGAAGCGGCGTTGGGTGGACGAAGCCTTGGTTTTCTCGTCAACACCCATTTGCATAGCGATCACTGCGGCGGCAATTCGGCTTTGCAGGCCCGTTATCCTGATATGAAGACATTGATCCCGCCCGGGCATGCGCAGCAAGTGGCCCGATGGGACCCGGTGGCGCTGACTTATCTGCCAACCGGCCAGCTTTGCCCGCGCTTCGGTTTCGACCAGACGCTTCAGCCAGGTACCCAAATGCGATTTGGCGCGAGCGATTGGCAGGTCCATGCGGCAAGCGGGCATGACCCTCATTCGCTGGTGTTTTTTGAACCTGCCGAGCGGGTGCTCATATCTGCCGACGCTCTCTGGGAGAACGGTTTTGGCGTGGTCTTTCCGGAGCTGGAGGGTGTCGATGCTTTTGCGGAGGTGGCCGCAACACTGGACATGATTGAGCGCCTGGCTCCGAAAACCGTGATCCCGGGGCACGGCCGGGTTTTCGCCTACACCCCCGAGGTCTTGGCTCGCGCACGCCAGCGCCTCGATGCCTTTGCCAGCAACCCCGCCAAACACGCACACCATGCGGCAAAGGTGCTGCTCAAATTCAAACTGCTCGAAACACAAAGACAGTCTTTTGAAGAGTTCGCCCAGTGGGCCGCCAGGACGCCCTATTTCATATTGCTCAATGAACGATTTTTTGGAAGCACCCCCCTTCGTCCATGGATAGAGCAGCTATGCCAGGAACTGGTCATCGCCGGCGTGGCCCGAAGGGAAGGCGCCTATCTGCTGAATGCGTGACTCGCACCCGCGGTGCTGCTGAAGCGCACCATGAGCCTGATGCTGCTGCTGTCTTATTCGTAAGCAAACGGTGATCCCATCTTGAGATAGAC
>JBOICD010000641.1:0-1762 GCA_050739855.1 Pseudomonas sp. | reverse complement strand
AAGCCGAACTGCAACAGGCCTGAACAGTTGCTCAATTCTGTGTGGCAGATCAAGCTACTGGCACGGTCATCAGAAGAAGCGAATCACCATGGGACGAGTCGTTGCGGCGGCGGTGTATAGCGCCGGCAGAAAAGTCACCAACATCAGTATCGATGAAGGCAGCCAGTGGGCCAGTAAACCCGGGCATTTCGTCTGGATCGGCCTGGAAGAGCCCAATGCCCAGGAGCTGGCCAACCTGCAATGCCAGTTCAACCTGCATGAACTGGCCATTGAAGACGCCCTGGAAAAACACAGCCGGCCGAAGCTGGAAACCTTCGGCGACGCGCTGTTCATCGTCACTTATTCGCCCGTGCGCCACGAAGGTAATCTGGAGTTCATCGAAACCCACATCTTCGCCGGTAACGGTTACATCATTACCTGCCGCAATGGCCACTCCAAATCCTACGCGCTGGTTCGCCAGCGCTGCGAAGCGCGGCCGCTGCTGCTGGAACATGGCGAAGACTTCGTACTCTACGCCCTGCTCGACTTCGTCACCGAAAACTATCAACCCATCGGCGAAGCCATCCACGGCGAGATCGAAGAACTGGAACAGAGCGTGCTGAGCAAGTCGCTCCAAGAAGACGACATCCGCCGCCTGCACAGCCTGCGCCGCGACATTCTGCGCCTGCGCCGCTACGTAGCGCCGATGGTCGAGGTCAGCGAAGAACTGCAGCGCCTGACCTTCCCCTTTATCGACAAGAACATGCGCCCGTACTTTCGCGATGTGCAGATTCACGTGACCCGGCAGATGGAAGACCTCGCCGGGATCCGTGACATCGCCAGCCAGACCATCGAGATCGGCATGCTGCTGGAGTCATCACGCCAGAGCATCGTGCAGCGCAAGTTCGCCGCCTGGGCGGCGATCCTGGCGTTTCCCACCGCGCTGGCGGGCATTTACGGGATGAACTTTGAGAACATGCCGGAACTGACCTGGCACTACGGTTACTTCGTGGTGCTGGGCACCATCGTCGGTGGGTGCACGGCGCTGTTTGCCAGTTTCAAGCGCTCAGGCTGGCTTTAGCAATTTGCTGCTGCGCGACAAAGCGCAGCATCCACTCGCCGACCATGCCGCCCTGGTGCTCTTCGACCAGGCTGGCCACGGCTTTCTGATAGACCTCCTGGCCCAGGCTGTGCTGACGCAGGTCCAGCAGCGCCCGCGAGTAGTCGTGGACGAACTCCGGGTGGCCCTGGAAGCACAGCACCTGGTCGGCGATGTGGTAGGCGGCATACGGGCAGAAATCGCTGGAGGCGATTACCGTGGCGTTTGCCGGCAGCTCGGTAACCTGATCCTGGTGACTGATCAACAGGGTCAGCTCGGAGACTGTCGGGTCCATCCAGGGGGCCTTGGCGGCCAGTTGGTAGCGATGCACACCTACGCCCCAGCCCTGCGACGCGCGTCCGGTTTTGCCGCCCAGCACCAAGGCCAGTACCTGATGGCCGAAACATACGCCCAATAGCTTGTCGCCGCGCTTGTAGCGCTCGAGCAAATAGCCCTTGAGGGTCTCGATCCACGGATCAGTCCCGAAGGAGTCGGCTTTGCTGCCAGTCACCAGGTAAGCGTCGAACACCTGGTCATCGGCGGGATAGTCGCCGTTCATCACGTTGTACACGTCAAACTCGGCGGCGATCGGTTGACTGGCGAACAGCTGCTCGAACATCCGTCCATAGCCCTGATACTGCCCGATCAGCTCGGGTCGCAGGACGTCGGTTTCCAGGATGCAGA
>JBOICD010000640.1:0-1773 GCA_050739855.1 Pseudomonas sp. | reverse complement strand
GCGCTGGTGCGCTTGCGTGCCGGGGTGTTCAAGCCGGGGGACGCCTATGGCAAGGACACCGACTCGTACATGCACCGCGCCTTCGTCGACGTGATCTGGCGCTTCTGATGCCTGGAGTGCACTGATATGAGCCTTCAATCGAATACCCTGCAGCGCTTGCTGGCCGGCAGCCTGCTGCTGGCCAGCAGCATCGCCCTGGCCAACGGTCAGGCGCCGGTGCCGCTGGCCAAAGGACTGCAACAGGCCAAGACCTATACGGTCAGTAGCGCGCCGATCGAACCGCTGCAGATTCCGCCGCCGACCCTGCCCGACCTGTCCGGCTACAGCGCCGAGGCGGTGCAGAAAAAGATCCAGCGCACGCCCAAGGGCAAAGTCTCGGTGCGGCGCATGCTGCAGGAAAATGCGCTCAAGGAGTTCATCGGCGGCGACAACAAGATGGCCGAATGGGTAGCGCGTCAGCACGGCATCCCGCAAGCGATCTTCGTCGATGACGGCCATGTCGATTTCACTGAACTGAGCAAGCGCGTGCCCAGGCAGTACCTGAGCGAAACCTCGCCGGGCGTGTACCTGGCGCGCCTGCCGATCGTGGTCGGCGCCAAGGGCGTGCTGGAGATCGACGCCAAGGTCAAGGAACTGCGCCTGTCCCAGGAAGGCGGTTCGTTCATCGTCAACGACGGCAAGCTGTTCGTCACAGACACCAAAGTGACCGGCTGGCGCGAGAAGGACAACGGCCCGGCGACGTTCCGTTCGCCCAACGAGTTCCGACCGTTCCTGCTGTCCTGGGGCGGCACCGAGACCTATATCGTCAACAGCCAGATGGCCAGTTTCGGCTACGCCAAGAGTAAGTCGTACGGGGTGAGCATTTCCCAGTACACGCCGAACATGGCCAAGCAGATGGGCCGCGCCGAACCCACCGGCTGGATCATCGGCTCGGAATTCAGCGACATGTGGTACGGCTTCTACTGCTACGAAACCAGCGACTTCGTGGTCAAGGACAGCACCTACCGCGACAACATCGTCTACGGCATCGACCCGCACGACCGTTCGCATCGGCTGATCATCGCCGGCAACACCGTGTACGGGACGAAAAAGAAGCACGGCATCATCGTCTCCCGCGAGGTCAACGACAGCTGGATCATCAACAACAAGAGCTATGACAACAAGCTCTCGGGCGTGGTGATCGACCGTAACAGCGTCAACAACCTGATCGCCTACAACGAGATCTACCGCAACCACACCGACGGCATCACCCTGTACGAGAGCGGCGACAACCTGATCTGGGGCAACAAGCTGATCAACAACCGCCGTCACGGCATTCGCGTGCGCAACAGCGTCAACATCCGCCTGTACGAAAACGTCGCCATGGCCAACGGCCTGGTCGGGGTGTACGGGCACATCAAGGACCTCTCCGACACCGACCGCGACATCGCCCTCGACCCGTTCGACACCAAGGTCTCGCTGATCGTCGTTGGTGGCGAACTGGCGGCCAACGGCAGCGGCCCGCTGTCGATCGACTCGCCGTTGAGCGTGGAACTGTACCGGGTCTCGCTGCTGGCCCCGAGCAAGGCCAGCGGCATCAGCTTTTCCGGGGTGCTGGGTGAGCGTCAGGACGAGATCCTCGACCTGATGGTGCGCCAGCAGAAAGCCGTATTGATCGACCCGGTCGAGCGCCAGACCGAAATGGCGGATTAAGGAAGCCACGACATGACTCCACATCTGATGAAACTGCTTGGTCTGAGCGCCGCCTTACTGGCGATCAATAACAGCGCGCAC
>JBOICD010000639.1:0-1781 GCA_050739855.1 Pseudomonas sp. | reverse complement strand
GGGCAAGCCCGCTCCCACCGGGGACTGCTGTGGGAGCGGGCTTGCCCCGCGATGAGGCCTTCAGCCAATCACAATCTGATTCTTGCCCTGGCGCTTGGCCTGGTACATCGCCGCATCCGCCCGGGCAAACAGGCTGTCCAGGGATGAATCCGCTTCACTGATGCCCGTCAGCCCCTGACTCACGGTCACCCCGAACACCTGTTGATCATGACTGAATTCCAGACGCTGGATTTCCCGCTGCAAGCGCTCGGCGATCTGCCCGGCGACCTGTGGCGTACAGCCAGGGAATACCGCGGCAAACTCCTCGCCACCGATGCGCCCGAACAGATCGCCACGGCGTAACACGGCCTTGCCGGTGTCGGCGATGCGCTGCAGCACATAGTCGCCTTCCTGATGACCATAGGTATCGTTGATCTGCTTGAAATCATCGATATCGAGCAGCAGGAAGGTCAACGGCGTTTGCTCCTGTCGTGCCGCTTCGAAAGCTTCCTGAGCGCAGTCGAAGAAGTGCCGGCGGTTGCTGCTTTGGGTCAGGACATCCGTGGTAGCCAGCAGCTGCAGTTCGCCTTCGACGCGTTTCTTTTCGGTGATGTCTTCGGCCATGCCAACCACGATCAGCCGGTGCTCGTGGTCGGTCTGCTGGTTGATAAAGCATTTGTCGCTGAGCCAGCGGATGTTTCCGTCGGCATCGATGATGCGGTATTCGCGGTCTTCCACAGCGCCTTTGACCAGCACTTCGGCCAGGCTGCGCTCGGCATAGTCGAGGTCGTCAGGGTAGATGCTGTCGCGCCATTCATTGAAGTCGGCCAGCAGCAGACGGGCCGGGCGGCCGAAGATTCGCTCGTAGGCGGGGCTGACATAAAGCACCTGACGTGATTCCCAATCGAACGCCCAGAGCACGGCATTGACACTATCGAGCAATGAGCTGAACAGCTGTTCGCGTTCGCTCAGGCGCGCCACTTCGCCTTGGGCGTGCATCAGCGCCAGGAGGGCCTGGGCCAATTCAGGGGGTTCATTGTGGGGTTGGGACGTCGGTTTCTTATTGACCATTTGCGCGGAACTTCTCACACAGAGGCGGGCGGCCACGACCCGGCCCGCCACGCGGGCGTTATGCCAGTCAGAGTGAGGATAGGCGGTGAAGTTCCGGATGGCGCGCCCCGCACCGGGGCGCGCCGATCAACGGCATCAGCTCGCTGCAGGGCGCAGGGAGTAGGTTTTCAGCTGGGCCGCGAAGTCGCGCAGCGATTGAATGCCGCTGGCTTCGGCTTCGTGTACCCAGTCTTTCATCGCCGCCAGCATGTCGTGGCCGTTGGCGCTGGTGCGTAGCCAGATCTGTTGCAGGGCCAGGCGCTTTTCGTAGATGGTCTTGAGCGCCTGGCTGTGTTCGAGCATGGTCTGGATGCGCAGGTGGTGACGGTCTTCCAGCAGGCTGGTTTCCCGCGACAGCAAGCGCTTGGCGCGCCGGAACTGATGGCGCACCGAGTCATCGACCCGTGCCAGTTCCTGTTTGACCAGCGGTGCGATCACCAGCTTGCGGTACTGGGCCATGATCTGGAAGCGGTTGTTGAGGATCGCCATGGCGGTGTCCATGTCCAGCTGGCCCTTGCCTTCGACCCGATGGGCGATCGGCGCGACACGCTGCACCTTGGCCAGACGCAGGAAGCAGAACAGCTGGATCCAGGCCCAGCCCATGTCGAACTCCCAGCGCTTGACCGACAGCTTGGCCGAGTTGGGGTAGGTGTGGTGGTTGTTGTGCAGCTCTTCACCGCCGACGATGATGC
>JBOICD010000638.1:0-1793 GCA_050739855.1 Pseudomonas sp. | reverse complement strand
GTACCATTCAGGTGCTGCAGCGCCGGACCAAGAACAACCCGGTGCTGATCGGTGAGCCTGGCGTCGGTAAAACCGCCATCGCCGAAGGCCTGGCCCAGCGCATCATCAACGGCGAAGTGCCGGACGGCCTTAAAGGCAAGCGTCTGCTGTCGCTGGACATGGGCGCGTTGATTGCCGGTGCCAAGTTCCGTGGTGAGTTCGAAGAGCGCCTCAAAGCGCTGCTTAATGAACTGTCCAAGCAGGAAGGGCAGATCATCCTGTTCATCGACGAACTGCACACCATGGTCGGCGCCGGTAAAGGTGAGGGCTCCATGGACGCCGGTAACATGCTCAAACCGGCCCTGGCCCGCGGTGAGCTGCACTGCGTGGGTGCCACAACCCTGAACGAGTACCGTCAGTACATCGAGAAAGACGCGGCCCTGGAGCGGCGCTTCCAGAAAGTGCTGGTAGAAGAGCCGAACGAGGAAGACACCATCGCCATCCTGCGTGGCCTCAAAGAGCGTTACGAGGTGCACCACAAGGTGGCGATCACCGACGGCGCGATCATTGCCGCGGCCAAGCTCAGCCATCGCTACATCACTGACCGCCAGCTGCCGGACAAGGCCATCGACCTGGTCGACGAAGCGGCCAGCCGCATTCGTATGGAGATCGACTCCAAGCCGGAAGTGCTCGATCGCCTGGAGCGCCGTCTGATTCAGCTGAAAGTTGAATCCCAGGCGCTGAAGAAAGAAGAAGACGAAGCCGCAATCAAACGTCTGGAAAAACTGACCGAAGAGATTGCCCGGCTGGAGCGTGAGTACGCTGATCTGGAGGAGGTCTGGACTTCGGAAAAAGCCGAAGTGCAGGGCTCTGCGCAGATCCAGCAGAAAATCGAGCAGTCGCGCCAGGAGCTGGAAACCGCGCGGCGCAAAGGCGATCTCAGCCGCATGGCCGAACTGCAGTACGGGGTGATCCCGGACCTGGAGCGCAGCCTGCAGATGGTCGACCAGCACGGCAAGGCCGAGAACCAGCTGCTGCGTAATAAAGTGACCGAAGAGGAAATCGCTGAAGTCGTCTCCAAGTGGACCGGTATTCCGGTGGCCAAGATGCTCGAAGGCGAGCGGGAAAAACTGCTGAAGATGGAAAGCCTGCTGCACCAGCGTGTGATCGGTCAGGAAGAAGCCGTGGTTGCGGTCTCCAACGCCGTGCGTCGTTCGCGGGCCGGGTTGTCCGACCCGAACCGGCCAAGTGGTTCGTTCCTGTTCCTCGGCCCGACCGGGGTGGGTAAAACCGAGCTGTGCAAGGCCCTGGCCGAGTTTCTGTTCGACACCGAAGAAGCGATGGTGCGCATCGACATGTCCGAGTTCATGGAGAAACACTCCGTGGCCCGTCTGATCGGTGCTCCACCGGGCTACGTCGGTTACGAGGAGGGCGGTTACCTGACCGAAGCGGTACGGCGCAAGCCTTATGCCGTGGTGCTGCTCGACGAGGTCGAGAAGGCGCACCCGGATGTGTTCAACGTGTTGCTGCAGGTACTTGAAGATGGTCGCCTGACCGACAGCCACGGACGCACGGTGGATTTTCGCAATACCGTGATCGTGATGACCTCCAACCTCGGCTCGGCACAGATCCAGGACCTGGTCGGTGATCGCGAAGCGCAGCGGGCTGCGGTGATGGACGCGGTGGGCTCGCATTTCCGCCCAGAGTTCATAAACCGCATCGACGAAGTGGTGGTGTTCGAGCCGCTGGGCCGCGATCAGATCGCTGGCATCACCCAGATCCAGTTGGGCCGTCTGCGCAGCCGTCTGGCTGAA
>JBOICD010000637.1:0-1801 GCA_050739855.1 Pseudomonas sp. | reverse complement strand
GTACCTGATGCGCCATCACCAGCAGGTAGTGGCCAAGGACCGTCTGATGGAGCAGCTCTACCCCGATGACGACGAGCGTGATCCGAACGTGATCGAGGTGCTGGTCGGTCGTCTGCGGCGCAAGCTTGAAGGCAACAACGGCTTCAAGCCGATCGATACCGTGCGTGGCCTGGGTTATCTGTTTACCGAGCGCTGCCGATGATTCGTTCGTTACGCCTGCGCCTGATGCTGGCAGCGGCGCTGCTGGCCCTGTTGTTCATGCTCGGCCTGCTGCCGGCCTTGCAGAAGGCCTTCAGCCTGGCCCTGCAGGAGTCGATCGAAAAGCGCCTGGCTTCAGACGTCACCACGCTGATTTCCGCCGCACGCATCGAGCACAACCAGCTGCAGATGCCGGCGCTGCTGCCTGACGAAAAGTACAACCTGCCCGACAGCCGCCTGCTCGGTTACATCTACGATCGCCAGGGCAATCTGGTCTGGCGTTCGCGGGCGACGGCCGATGAAAACATCAACTACACCCCGCGTTATGACGGGCGTGGCAATGAGTTCGCGCGGATTCGCCAGGCCGATGGCGAGGAATTTTTCGTCTATGACGTTGAGGTCAAACTGCTCGGCGGCAAGACGGCGGCCTTCAGTATTGTTGCCCTGCAGCCGGTACGCGAATACCAGCACACCCTCGACGGCCTGCGCGAACGCCTGTACCTGGGCTTTGGCGCGGCGTTGCTGGCCTTGCTGGTGCTGCTCTGGGCCGGCCTGACCTGGGGGCTGCGCTCGCTGCGTCAGTTGAGCCACGAACTGGATGATGTCGAGTCCGGAGCGCGTGACGGGCTCAGTGCCGAACATCCCCGTGAACTGCTGCGCCTGACCGGTTCGCTGAACCGCCTGCTGCGCAGCGAGCGCGAGCAGCGTCAACGCTACCGTGACTCGCTGGGAGACCTGGCCCATAGCCTGAAAACCCCGTTGGCGGTGCTGCAAGGGGTCAGTGAAAGCCTGGGCCAGCGCCGCGAGGATCGTGAGCAGGCGCGGATTCTGCAAAGCCAGATCGAACGCATGAGCCAGCAGATCGACTACCAGCTGCAACGCGCCAGCCTGCGCAAGAGTGGTCTGGTGCGTCACCAGGTGGCCTTGCAGCCGTTGCTTGAAAGCCTGTGCAGCACCCTGGCCAAGGTCTATCGCGACAAGCAGGTCAAGATCAGCCTGGACATCCCTGAACACGCGGTAGTGCCCATGGAGCAGGGCGCCTTGCTCGAACTGCTCGGCAACCTCCTGGAGAACGCCTACCGCCTGTGCCTGAGTCAGGTGCATATCAGCTTGCGCAGCGGGCCATCAGCGGTCGAGCTGTGTGTCGAGGACGACGGTCCTGGCGTACCCCCGGACCAACGCGGGCGCATCCTGCAGCGTGGCGAGCGCCTGGATCGCCAGAACCCGGGGCAGGGCATCGGCCTGGCGGTGGTCAAGGACATCATCGAAAGCTACGACGCCAGCCTGACCCTGGACGATTCACCGCTGGGCGGCGCGGCATTTCGCATTCGCTTCAGCCTGGACTGAGTTCCTGTCCCTTCGGGCGGATTACCGCCATCGTTACCCTTTTGCAAAAGGTGTCGGGCGGAAATCCGCCAACCCGCTCGGCACGTTTGCAGCCTCGCTGTGCAACAAACCCCAGTAAACACGGGGCTTGCACCGATAAAGCGCGTTTTGGCATCGGGCTTGCTATTGACCTGACAGAGTTCTGCCAGGCAGCTCGACACAACAAATCCCTCCAGTGCAGGAGGGTTCGCGCTTTAGGTACCGCTCGCATCCTGGG
>JBOICD010000636.1:0-1801 GCA_050739855.1 Pseudomonas sp. | reverse complement strand
CCTGTGAGAGCGGGCTTGCCCCGCGATAAGGCCTTAGCAGAGACCCGAGATGTATACCCTAGATGACCTGCTCCACCTCATGGCCCGCCTGCGCGACCCGCAGTATGGCTGCCCGTGGGACCTCAAGCAGACCTACGCAACGATCATTCCCTACACCCTCGAAGAAGCCTACGAAGTGGCCGACGCCATCGAGCGCAGCGACTTTGAGCACTTGCAGGGTGAGTTGGGTGACCTGTTGTTCCAGGTGGTCTATTACAGCCAGCTGGCCCGTGAAGAAGGCCGTTTCGAGTTTGCCGGGGTGATCGACAGCATTACCCGCAAGCTGATCCGCCGCCACCCGCACGTGTTCCCCACCGGTGAGTTGTACGCACCGCTGGATACGCCAAAACTCGACGAGACCCAGGTCAAGCAGCGCTGGGAAGAAATCAAAGCCCAGGAACGGGCCGAGAAGGGCGTTCCCGAGCAGTTGTCGTTGCTCGATGACGTACCGGCCGCCTTGCCGGCACTCTCCCGGGCCGCCAAGCTGCAAAAACGCACGGCCAAGGTCGGATTCGACTGGCCGGATGCCTTGCCGGTGCTGGACAAGGTGCGCGAAGAACTCGACGAAGTACTCGAGGCCATGGCCGACAATGACAGTGCAGCGCTGGCCGAAGAGCTGGGCGATCTGCTGTTTGCCACGGTCAACCTGGCCCGGCATCTGAAGGTCGACCCGGAAAACGCCCTGCGTGGCGCCAACCAAAAGTTTGAACGACGTTTCCGTTTTATCGAGCAGGCATTGCGCGAGAGTGGGCGTCCGATTGAAGATTGCACCCTGGAAGACATGGATGCGCTGTGGGGCGAAGCCAAACGTCAGGAAAAGAACCTGCCCAGCTGCGGCTGAGCTGAAGCACATAAGTGAGTGAACAATGAGCCTTTCCCTTCGCGACCAATTGCTCAAAGCCGGTCTGGTCAACCAGAAGCAGGTCAAGCAGGTCAGTAAAGAACAGAAGAAACAAAAACGCCTGGAGCACAAAGGCCAGGTCGAAGTCGACGATAGCCAGCAGCGGCTGGCCAAGGAAGCCATGGCGGAAAAAGCCAAGCGCGACCAGGAACTCAACCGCCAGCAGCAGGAGAAAGCCGAGCAGAAAGCCCGTGCCGCTCAGGTCAAGCAATTGATCGAGGTCTCGCGCCTACCCAAGCTGACCACTGAGGACTACTACAACTTCGTCGACGACAAGAAGGTCAAGCGCCTGTCGGTCAACGCCCTGATGCGCAGCAAGCTGAGCAGCGGCTCGCTGGCGATCGTCGCCCATGGCGGCGGTTATGAAGTGATCCCGCGCGAAGCGGCACTGAAGATCCAGGAGCGCGACCCCAAGCGCATCGTCTTGCTCAACACCCAGGTTGAAGCGCCGGATGCCGATGATCCGTACGCCGCCTACGTGATCCCTGACGATCTGATGTGGTAAAAACGACAAACCCCGCTTCGGCGGGGTTTGTGTTTACTGCAGAGGGCTATTGCTGTTGCTCTCTGTTTTCGAGGAACTCCAGTTCGATGCGGTAATTGTGGGCTTCATGTTCGTTGTGGAACATGCCAACCAGTTCATCCTGCTGATGCACATCCCAGATGCGCAGGCCTGCTGCCAGGCTTTCATAAGACATTTTGTTTTCGTCGCGCTCAGTTATTTTGACAGTCATCTGCAAACTCCACTTTCAGTTAACTGCGGCACCGTGTCGCAGGTCTCTTTTATAGAGTTTGTTAGCTGGCTAAGTAAATGCTTGGCCCATGAAACATCTTTCATGTCGGTAACGGGCTACCTGTGGG
>JBOICD010000635.1:0-1806 GCA_050739855.1 Pseudomonas sp. | reverse complement strand
GTCACATCGTATCGCGGGGCAAGCCCGCTCCCACCAATCCTGGCCTGGCTCAGGCCAGGACAGCTGCCCCCCCCACAGGGGAATCGCTTTTACTTGGCCTGGTAGATGATCCCCGGGCTGCACTGAACCATCTGGTAATGATCCGGCAAACCATTGAGCGCTTCAGACGCTCCGAGGAACAGATAACCACCCGGCTTGAGCGTGCTGTGAATACGCAACAGGATGTCTTTCTTGACCTGGGCCGAGAAGTAGATCAGCACGTTGCGGCAGAACACGATGTCGAACTTGCCCAGACTTGCGTAACTGTCGAGCAGGTTGAACGAGCGAAACTCCACACGACTGCGAATGGGCGCTTTGATCGCCCAGCGCCCGGGCGTCTTGACATCGAAGTAGCGCTGCAGGCGCTCCTGGGACAATCCACGGGCAATCGCCAGGCTGTCGTACTCACCGGTCTTGCAGTTATTGAGCATGGCGCCGGACAGGTCAGTGGCAACGATCTGCGCGCCCATCTTCAGCTGGCCGATGTTGCTGCGCTCGAATTCATCGATCGCCATCGAGATCGAGTACGGCTCCTGCCCCGAGGAACAGGCGGCCGACCAGATACGCAGGCGCTGCCCGGGATTGGCCTTGATCTGCTCAGGCAATACCTTGTTCTTCAGCACCTCAAAGGGATAGGTGTCACGAAACCACAGGGTTTCGTTGGTGGTCATGGCATCCACCACCTGCTCGCGCAAACCGCTGCGCGGCTGGCTCTGGATACGCTGCACCAGTTCGGTCAGGGACTTGATGCCCTGCTGCTCCATCAGCTTGTTGAGACGGCTGGAGACCAGGTACTGCTTATTTTCGCCCAGCAGGATGCCACAGGCTTTTTCCAGGAAGACCCGGAACTGTTCGAAATCCAAATTACCCGTAGACAATGATGCCGCCTCTTAAATCGTGTGAACCGCCAGGGGCACAGCCCCTGGCCGTTAGTGTGTTGCCTTGATGCGATCGACGACGCGCTGGGCGAGGTCGTCCGGCTTGAACTTGGCCAGGAAATCATCGGCCCCGACCTTCTTGACCATCGCCTGGTTGAACACCCCGGACAGCGAAGTATGCAGGATGACATGCAACTTTTGCATGCGCGGGTCGCTGCGGATCTCGGCCGTCAGGGTGTAGCCGTCCATCTCCGGCATCTCGATATCGGAGATCATCATCAGGAATTCTTCTTCCGGGCGCTTGCCCTCATCCACCAGCTTGCGCAGGTACTCGAGTGCCTGGCGACCGTCATTGAGCGCCACCACTTCCACCCCGACCGTCTGCAGGCAACGACTGACCTGCTTGCGCGCCACCGACGAGTCATCGACCGTCAGCACCCGCAACAGCACCGCCTTGTCCTGCACCTCGGCATCGACCACACCGGCAGAGATCGACTCGGACGTCGGCGCGACTTCGGCGAGGATCTTCTCCACGTCGATGATCTCGACCATCTTGTTGTCGACCCGGGTCACCGCCGTCAGGTAGTGATCACGCCCGGTCCCCTTGGGTGGCGAATGGATCTCTTCCCAGTTCATGTTGACGATGCGCTCCACCGAGTGCACCAGAAAACCCTGAGTCTTGGTGTTGTACTCGGTGATGATCACAAAACTCTTGCTGACATCTTCACTCAGACCGGGCATACCGGTCGCCATCGCCAGATCGAGGATCGGGATGGTTGCCCCACGAATGTTCGCGACACCGCGCACTACCGGGTTGGACTTGGGCATCACGGTCAGGGGTGGACATTGCAGCACCTCCCGCACCTTGAACACGTTGATCCCGTAGAGC
>JBOICD010000634.1:0-1807 GCA_050739855.1 Pseudomonas sp. | reverse complement strand
GGCTTGCCCCGCGATGCTGTTCAGGCAATGCTGCCCCTCCCCTCCTCCATCATTGAACGACGATGCTGACCTGGTTGAGCCGCAACTCCCTGACTTTCCCTGCACTGGATAAAGCCCTGCGCGACCCCAACGGCCTGCTGGCCGCCGGCGGCGACCTCAGCGCCGAGCGCCTGGTGCGAGCCTACCGCCACGGCTGCTTCCCCTGGTACCAGGATGGCCAGCCGATCCTCTGGTGGTCGCCCGACCCGCGCACGGTACTGTTTCCCGACGAATTGCACGTGTCGCGCTCGCTACGCAAGTTCATCCGCCAGGGCCATTACCAGGTCAGTTTCGACCAGGATTTTGCCGCAGTGATCAAAGCCTGCGCGGCACCCCGCGACTACGCTGACGGCACCTGGATCACCGACAGCATGCAGGCGGCCTACCTCAAACTGCATCAACAGGGCTTTGCCCATTCGGTTGAAGTACGCCAGGACGGCGAACTGGTGGGCGGCCTGTACGGCCTGGCCATGGGCCGGTTGTTTTTCGGCGAGTCGATGTTCAGCCGCGCCGACAACGCCTCCAAGGTAGGTTTCGTGACCCTGGTCGAGCACCTGCAGCAGGCCGGCTTTGTCCTGATCGACTGCCAGATGCCGACCGACCACCTGCATAGCCTGGGGGCTCGGGCCATTGCCCGGGCGACCTTTGCCGACTACCTGCAGCGCTACCTGGACCAACCCAGCCGCGCCAGTTGGGTTTGCTAGGCGAGTTTTTCCAGCTGGCTTACACTTAAATCTAAAGCACCTCCCGAGGGGTTGATCATGACAGAGCTGGCGCGGTTGAAGTTTTATGCCACTCAACCCCATTCCTGCAGTTACCTGCCAGACGAACAGGCCACCACGCTGTTTCTCGACCCGAGCCAGCCGATGGATGTGAATGTCTACGCAGACCTGTCGGAAATGGGCTTCCGGCGTAGCGGCGACCACCTGTATCGTCCGCATTGCCAGAACTGCAACGCCTGCGTGCCGGCGCGGATTCCGGCTGCGCGCTTTCTACCCAACCGTCAGCAGAAACGCATCCTCAAGCGCAATGCCGATTTGATCGTCAGCGCCGCACGCCCAGCGTTCAAGGAGGAGTACTTCGAGCTGTACCGGCGCTACATCGAACAACGCCATGCTGACGGTGATATGTACCCGCCCAGCCGCGATCAGTTTGCCACTTTCCTGGTCCGCGACCTGCCGTTTTCCCGCTTCTACGAGTTCCGCCTCGACGACCGCCTGGTCGCCGTAGCGGTCACCGACCTGCTGCCCAATGGCCTGTCGGCGGTCTACACCTTCTACGACCCCGACGAAGAGCGCCGTAGCCTGGGGCGCTTTGCCATCCTCTGGCAGATCACCGAAGCGCTGCGCCAGGGTCTGGATGCGGTCTACCTCGGTTACTGGATCAAAAACTGCAAAAAGATGAACTACAAAACCCAGTACCGCCCCATTGAGCTGTTGATCAATCAGCGCTGGGTAACCCTGAACTGAAATCATTGGCTTAAAATCCAGTTTTCGGGCACAATGCACGCCACTTTTTTTGCCTGGCGCAGTTGTGCACCGGGCCATTAACTGGACACCGAGGGCTTTACTGCATGTCGAAAGAAGACAGCTTCGAAATGGAAGGCACTGTCGTCGACACCCTGCCCAACACCATGTTCCGTGTGGAGTTGGAAAATGGGCACGTCGTTACCGCGCATATCTCCGGAAAAATGCGCAAGAACTACATTCGTATTCTGACCGGTGACAAGGTCCGCGTCGAACTGACGCCTTACGACCTGAGCAAGGGG
>JBOICD010000633.1:0-1811 GCA_050739855.1 Pseudomonas sp. | reverse complement strand
CCCGCACCCGGCCATCGACAGCAATGACCCAGGCGCCGCCGGCTTCACTGGCAGCCTGATCGTCGCCGAGTTCGACTCCCTGGCCGCTGCGCAAACCTGGGCCGATGCCGACCCGTACATCGCCGCTGGCGTGTATGCCAACGTCATCGTCAAGCCGTTCAAGCAAGTCCTGCCGTAATCCGCTGCATACGGTGCGCCGTTGTGCGCACCGCATTCCCGCCTTTTACTGACGCTACTGCTCATTATTCTCGTCTGCCAGCCGACAACCTGCTGAATCGACAAGAATCAGGAGTCCCCATGCGTCAAGGTCCGTTGTCCCTGCTGCTGTGCCTGTTGTTGCTGACCCCGCTCGCCCTGGCCGAAGAGCCCAGCGCCTCCAGCACCCCGCTGTCGCTCAGTGCCGGCAGCCAGATCACCGAGTTGCAACAGCGTCTGCAGGAAAGCGAGCGCCTGCGCGAAGCGCTGACCCAGCAACTGCACAACGCCGACAGCGAGCGCGAAAGCGCCCAGCTCACCCGTCTTCGTCAGGAGAACCAGCGCCTCAAATTGACGCTCAAGGAACTACAGGCCAATACCCCGGAACGACTGATCACCGACCAGCAACAATGGTTTCTGATTGGTGGTGCAGTTGCCCTCTTGGCCGCACTCTGCGGTATCTTTGCCAGCGGCGGACACAGAAAGCGTCGGCAATGGTTGAATTGAGTGAGTCATGAGCGAGCTGTTACTGATTGATGATGACCAGGAACTCTGCGAGCTGCTCGGCAGCTGGCTGACCCAGGAAGGTTTCGTGGTACGTGCCTGCCACGATGGCCAGAGCGCACGCAAGGCCCTGGCTGCGCAGGCGCCGGCGGCGGTGGTGCTGGACGTGATGTTGCCCGATGGCAGCGGCCTGGAGCTGCTCAAGCAATTGCGCAGCGAGCATGCCGAGCTGCCGGTACTGATGCTCTCGGCCCGCGGCGAGCCGCTGGACCGCATTCTTGGCCTGGAACTGGGCGCCGACGACTACCTGGCCAAACCCTGCGACCCACGCGAGCTCACCGCCCGCCTGCGTGCAGTGCTGCGGCGCAGTCACCCCAACGCCACGCCCAGCCAGATCGAAATCGGTGATCTGTGCTTCAGCCCGGCCCGCGGCGTGGTCAGTATCGACGAACATGAACTGCCCCTGACCCTCTCCGAAAGCCGCATTCTCGAAGCCCTGCTCAAGCAGCCGGGCGAGCCGCTGGACAAACAGGAACTGGCGCAGATCGCCCTGGGCCGCAAGCTGACCCTGTATGACCGCAGCCTGGACATGCACGTCAGCAACCTGCGCAAGAAAATCGGCCCGCACCCTGACGGCCGCCCGCGCATCGTTGCCCTGCGCAGCCGCGGCTACTACTACAGCCTGTAATGTCAGCACGGCGCCCGGCCATCTTTACCTAAGCTTTACCCTTGCCTGACCGCCGTTGACCTTGATCTCCCTAAACTGGGCTCATCCGGTAATCACCGGCCCCAGAAAGGAGAGACACCATGCGCAAGACCCTTATCGCCCTGATGTTCGCTGCCGCACTGCCGACCGTCGCCATGGCCATGCCAGAAGGCGGCCCGCACCACGGCGATCACCACCGCGGTGGAGCGCCTTTCGCCCAGCTGGACCTGAGCCGCGAACAGCGTCAGCAAATCGGCAAGCTGATGGGCGAGCAGATGAAGAGCCGCCAGGAAATCACCAAACGTTACCTGGAAAAACTCCCGGCAGCGGATCAGAAAGCCCTGAAAGACGAGCTCAAAGCCAAGAAGGACAAGACCCAGGCCGATATCCGCGCCCTGCTCAAGCC
>JBOICD010000632.1:0-1822 GCA_050739855.1 Pseudomonas sp. | reverse complement strand
CTGGGTCGGTGGGAGCGGGCTTGCCCCGCGATTGTGTATTCAATGGTTACGAAATTCGGTGTGACAGGCTTTGCACGCTGCCTCAACCTTGTCCGTCGGCGCGGCCAGATCTACTGCCTTCAGCGGCTGGGTGCGAGTGACAGTCACCAACTCACCGGTAGCCACTTCCAGCTGGCGGGCCAGGTCCTGGAAGCGCGCCTGTTTCTCCCAGACCTCTGCACGAGCACTGGTTTCATCGTCCTCGCGAACCTGCGGAAAATGCTTCCACGGCTCACGGGACAAGTTGTCGAGCTTGACCGCGCCGTCGGCGAACTTCTGTCCGTCAAAGGCCAGCCGCCCACGCAGCATGCCGCCCAGGTCTTCACTGGTCTTGAGCATCTGTTTGAAAATGGTCTTGCGCTGGCCCAGTGGCGAGTTGGGATCGACACCGCCGCAGGCGGTCAGGGTCAGGCAGGCCAGCACTACAACAGAAAGTCGCTTGAGCATCATGGTAACGTCGGCTCACGGAAAAAAGGCGGCCAGTATCCTCGCCTCATCGCCAAAGACCAATACCCTTAATAAAACTACGGGTTGCCTGGGCAGCTGAAGCCCAGGCAAACCGCCAAGGAAACCCTGTTCATGAAATTTTCCCTGCGCCATCTGGGATGGTCGCTCTCGGTACTGGCGCTGCTCGCCGGTTGCAACGGCGGCGGTCCGGAAAAACCCAAGCCTCACGCGCTCGCCACCTACGTCAGCAGTACCTGGAAAGACCTGCCGCAGGTCAGCGACAGCGATCTGCTGGCCGGCTTCGAAGCCTGGCGCAGCGCCTGTGAACGCCTCAAGCGCGACGCGATCTGGGCCAATACCTGCGCAGCAGCAGCCAAAGTACCTGGCGACAGCACCGAGGTGCGCAACTTTCTCCAGGCCCAGCTGGACGTCTACAGCATGCGCTCGGGCGAAAACAACGCCAGCGGCCTGATCACCGGTTACTACGAACCGGTCTACCCCGGCAGCCTGACCCAGACCGACAGCGCGCATGTGCCTGTCTATGGTGTGCCGGATGACATGATCGTGGTGGCCCTGGACAGCGTCTACCCGGAACTCAAAGGCAAGCGCCTGCGCGGCCGCATTGAGGGCCGCACCCTCAAGCCCTACGACACCGCCGAAGTGATCAATCAGCAAGGCGTACCGGCACCCGTGCTGGCCTGGCTGACCGACCCCATGGACCTGCAGTTCCTGCAGATCCAGGGCTCCGGGCGGATCCAGCTCGACAACGGCCGTCAGCTGCGCGTCGGCTACGCCGACCAGAACGGCCACCCCTATCGCCCAGTGGGGCGCTGGTTGGTCGAGCAGGGGCAGCTGAAAAAAGAAGAGGTCACCATGGGCAGCATTCATGCCTGGGCCCAGACCAACCCGACACGGGTGCCCGAACTGCTGGCGAGCAACCCCAGTTACGTGTTCTTCAGCACCCGTCCGGACAGCAATGAAGGTCCACGCGGTTCGCTCAACGTGCCGTTGACCGCGGGCTACAGCGTGGCCATTGACCGTAAGGTGATTCCACTGGGCAGTCTGCTGTGGCTCTCCACCACTCGTCCCGACGGTGCGCCGGTGATACGCCCGGTTGCCGCCCAGGACACGGGCGGCGCGATCACCGGCGAAGTGCGTGCCGATCTGTTCTGGGGTACCGGTGCCGAAGCAGGCGAGCTCGCCGGCAACATGAAGCAACAGGGTCAGATTTGGTTGCTGTGGCCCAAGGGCGCAGCCCTGCCAGAGATGCCGAAAGTGCTCTGATCTATTCGCGGGGCAAGCCCGCTCCCACCGGGTCTGTGGCAGCCACTACCGG
>JBOICD010000631.1:0-1835 GCA_050739855.1 Pseudomonas sp. | reverse complement strand
GGCACCACATCCCCCCTGTGGGAGCGGGCTTGCCCCGCGATGCTTTTGCCTGTTGAGTTTTTATACAATAAAGTCCAGTATGGAATTATAAGTACAAATTAATCCCAGGCTGTCGCACGCCTGCCGCTTTCCCTCTGTCTTGCAACACACCTCCAATAACGAGCGAGAGAGACCCAGCATGAAGAACTTCACCCTGATCAGCGGTCTGGCCCTGAGCCTGATGGCCAGTAGCCTGTTCGCCGCCGAGGACACCTTGCGCATCGGCATCGAAGCCGCTTACCCGCCCTTTGCCTCGAAGAACGACAAAGGCGAAATCGTCGGCTTCGACTACGACATTGGCAATGCCTTGTGCGCGCAGATGCAGGTTAAGTGCGTGTGGAACGAGGTGGAGTTCGATGGCCTGATCCCTTCGCTGAAAGTGAAGAAGATCGACGCCGCGCTGTCATCGATGACCATCACCGACGAGCGCAAGAAGTCGGTCGACTTTACCCACAAGTACTACTTCACCTCATCGCGGCTGGTGATGAAGAAGGGCGCAACGGTCGATGACCAGTACGCCAGCCTCAAGGGCAAGAGCGTGGGTGTGCAGCGTGCCACCACCACCGATCGCTACGCCACCGAAGTGCTCGAACCCAAGGGCGTCACCGTCAAGCGCTACAGCAATAACGAAGAGATCTACATGGACCTGGCATCCGGGCGTGTCGATGCGATTTTCGCCGACACCATCCCCCTGGATGATTTCCTGTCGATGCCGCGCGGGGCTGACTATGCCTTCGTCGGGCCAGAGCTGAAGGACCCGAAATACGTCGGTGAAGGCGCCGGGATCGCGGTGCGCAAGGGTAACGAGGCGCTGGTGAGCAAACTCAACAAAGCCATCGACGACATCCGCGCCAACGGCGAGTACCAGAAGATCCAGTCGAAGTACTTCAAGTCGGACATCTACGGCGATTGATCGCCGCGCTCAAGGCCTGAAGCTTTCAGGCCTTGAGTTCCTTCAGGTGCTTGTACACCGTCGCCCGTCCCATCCCCAGTACATTGGCCACGTAATTGGCCGCACTCTTGCCCTTGAACGCTCCTTCGGCATGCAGGGCCAGGACCAGCTCGCGTTTATGCTCGCGGGTCAGTACGTTCAAGCTCAACTGGCGCTGGCGTAGCCAGCTGTTGAGGAAGGTATTGATGCGCTCCTGCCAGTCGTCGCGAAACAGCGCATCGGGCTGGGGAATCAGCTTGCTCGGCGAAAGGAACAGATCCAGCGCGGCCCTGGCGTTTTCGAACAGGGAAATGTTCAGGTTGATGCACAGCACCGCCAGCGGCGTGCCGGCTTCATTGCGCAGTACGGTGCTCAGCGAGCGGATCTTCTGCCCGTCCCAGTTGAGCTTCTCATAGGGGCCGATGTTGGTTTCATCGGTGCCTGTCTCGAGCAGGTCTTCCAGCGCTGCATCATCACCAATCTCGCGTTTGGACAGGTTGTTGGCGATGTAGTCGATCTTCTGGCTGCGCAGGTCGTGCAGCACCACCTCGGCATGGGGGAAGAACAGGGTGGCAATGGCATCGGCGATGGCCCGGTAGTTGTCCAGGACAGGGTCGGGGCGAGGGGTCGACATTCAGGCAGGCTCCAGGCGGTGTCAGCGCCCTTGGTCCAAGGGCGCTGCGAGTGTGCCGCAATCGCGGCGGCGCGTCATCCCTGCAGGCGGCGTGGCGAAAGCATCGCGGCGTTCAGGCCAAAGCCCTTGAGGGCCTCGGGCAAGTCTTCGCCACGCACCAGAGCGGCGCTGGCCTGGCCCATGGCGGGTGAGGTCTGGATGCCATAACCACCTTGCGCCGCAACCCAGAAC
>JBOICD010000630.1:0-1837 GCA_050739855.1 Pseudomonas sp. | reverse complement strand
CCAGGCCGCTGCCGGCATTGCTCAGGGCGGCTACGCTGCCGCGCAGACGCTCTGCGGGGACGGCCGGGGAGTGACAGGGCAGGGGCAGCTCGGCGCTGAACTGGCTGCCGAAGCCGGCTTGCGAACGGATGCTCAGGCGTCCGTGCATGGCCTCGCAGAGGTTGTTGGTCAGCGCCAGGCCCAGGCCGGTACCGCCGTATTGGCGGGTAATGCCGGCGCCGGCCTGGATGAACGGCTGGAAGATCCGCACCTGGGCTTCGTGGGGGATGCCGATGCCGGTGTCGCAGACATCCAGGCGCACGCCACCGCTGTAGGCGCTCAGGCGCACATCGACGCGGCCGAAGCGGGTGAACTTGAGGGCGTTGGACAGCAGGTTGCTGACAATCTGGCGTACGCGGGTAGGGTCGCCGAGGACCATGGCGGGAAACTGCGGGTCGATCAGGCAGGTCAGCTCGACACTAGGCGCGGCGTTCTGTGACAGCAGGTTGGCGGTGTCTTCGACCAGGGCGCCAAGGTCGAACGGGATACGCTCCAGCTCCAGTTGACCGGCGTCGAACTTGGACAAATCGAGGATATCGTTGAGCAGCTCCACCAGCACCTTGCCTGAGTCGTGGGCAATCGACAGCTGCTGACGCTGCTCGGCATTGAGCGGGCTGTCCAGAGAGAGGGCGATCATCCCCAGCAAGCCATTGAGTGGGGTACGGATTTCATGGCTCATGTTGGCCAGAAAGGCTGCCCGTGCCTGGGCCATGTCCAGGGCGCGCCTGCGTGCATCTTCCAGCTCCTGGTTGGATTGACTCAGGCGCGTGTTGCTGGCCTTGAGCTCAAGGGTACGTGCCGAGACGATGTCTTCCAGTTCGTTGAGGTATTCGGTCAGGCGGTTTTCGGCGCTGCGCCGTTGCTGGATTTCGGTGGCCATGCTGACGAACTGCTGATTGGCGACTTTCACCAGCACGCCGATTTCATCGTGCTCATGGCCGGGCGGGAACGACAGCTTCGACTGCTCCGGTTGGCGTGAGTCGCGATTGGCCAGGGCACTGATCACCCGCACCAGCGGTTTGGTCAGCATGAAATAGAACAGCGCCAGAAGGATGCCGGTAAGGGTCAGGCTGCGGATGAAGCCGTTGAGCAGGGTGACTTCGGCACGCTTGAGAAAGCGGCCGCCAAAGGCGAAGGTGTCGACCTCCAGGTACAGGGTGCCGAGGTATTCGTCGGCCATGTGGCCGAGAAACAGCGGGTCCTGAAATTGGCGGCTTTCACCGAACAGGAAGTCGCTGATCAAACGATAACCGCTTTCTTCCCGTGGCCGCTGCACGTCCGCCAGCACCGTATCGTTGTTGTCGATCAACCAGGCGCGGGTGATCGCCGGCGATTGCAGCAAGCCGCCGGTGAGCTCCTGCGCCAGTTCCGAGTCGATGTTGTAAGCAATCCGGGCGGCGGGATTGTGACTGATTTGCAGCAGTGCCTGCATCTCGCGGTTGATGGAGGCGTCTTCACTGGCATAATCGATACCGATCTGGATGAGACTGAGCAATGTACCCAGGATGAAGCCGACCAGGACCGTCAGCCGGGCTTGCTTGTAGGACAGGCGATTGGTGAACTTGATATCCATGAGTCCCGGGCCAGTTTCACATTCCGTGCGCTGCGCAAGCATAGCCGATCAGCCCCGGCTGCTGGCACGCCTTGTCACACATTCAGGAGTGCCGTTGTCCTTGAACCTGTCTGAGGAACCATTGTGGACTCTCGTTTGAATGCTTTTCTGGAGCGTGCCGAAACCGTGCTCGCCCGCCTTGAACCATTATTGCCCGCACCACGCTCGCAGATTGACTGGAACCAC
>JBOICD010000629.1:0-1844 GCA_050739855.1 Pseudomonas sp. | reverse complement strand
TGGAGCGTCAAATGCGTCCGTTGGCCGTCGCGGTTCTCAGTCTTTCTTGGGCAAGCGGGCTGAGCGCCGGATTGCTGCCAGTGTTTCTCGATAGCAATGAAGTCGAACGCAGCCTGCCCGCGCCAAACCTGCCCGCCGACAGCTATCGACCCAGCACTCCAGCCTTGCACGTAGCAACTCCCGCACCGCTGTCGCAGCAACTGCCGATGAGCACGCGGATCCTGTTGCACAAGGTGCGCTTTACGGGCGGCACCCTCTACCCGTTGAGCGACCTGCGGGACAATTACCAGGAGCTGGCCAATCGCGAGGTCACCCTGGGTGAGTTGATCGAAGCCACCCAGCGCCTGACCCGGCGTTATCAGCAGGATGGTTACCTGTTGTCCTATGCGTACCTGCCGCCACAGGACTTTGCCGATGGGCGCGTGCAGGTGGTGCTGGTCGAGGGCTACATTCGCGACTATGAACTGCAAGGTGATATCGGACCGGCGTCCGCCTATCTGGACGCGCTAACGAGCAAACTCAAGGCCGAGCGCCCGCTCACGCGCAAAACCTTGCAGCGCTATACCGCAATGATGAGCCGGGTGCCTGGCGTTACGCTGCAGGCCCAGGTGCCGCCTGGCGACGCCAATGGCGCGAGCACCTTGGTTGTTCAGGCTTCGCGCCAGCCCTTCAGCTCGACGCTGAACCTCAGCGATGGCAACCGCGAGGACCTGCAGGCGCTGCTGGGTGTCAGCAGCAATGCCCAGACTGCGCTGGCCGAGCAAGTGAGCTTCACTGCGCTGTTTCCTCCCGGTGCTGAGCATGAGCATTACTACCGTCTGGACTACGCCCAGTACCTGGACAGCGAAGGCAGTCAGCTGAACCTGTCGGCCACGCGCTACCGCAGTCATCCAGACGCCCTGGTTCGCCTGAACAGCGGCACCGACCTCAAGCAGCATCGTGAGCATGAGCGCTATTCGATTGGCCTGAGCCAGGTCGTGACGGCTTCCCCCGACGAGTGGCTCAACGTTGCCGGGCGCCTCTACGCAGTGAGTGACGACACCGATTATCAGGCCGTCGACGCTGCCTTCAAGACTCGTAGCCGTACCGACCTGCGTGCCCTGGCCTTCGAAGGCGACTGGCGTCAGGCCGACCCTCGGCAATTGCGCATCCTCAGTGTCGGCGCCTACCAGGGCATGGATTACCTGGGGGCGAACACCGACAGCGATATCGACCTGGACTTTCTGCACCTGCGGGTGTCCGGGTTACAGAGTGATCGTTATTTCGATAATTGGCAGGGTGTGGTTTCGGCGGCGCTGTACTGGAGCAACGACAGTTTGCCGGACAGCGAGCGCGCGGTATTTGGCGGCCAGAGTTTCGGCCGTGGCTATCCCGCTGACCAGGCTTCGGGTGACAAGGGCTGGGGTGCGGCTTATGAGCTGAACTACAGTTTCAATTCCGATGGCCACTGGTTCAAGGTGGTGCAGCCTTATGTGGTTCTGGATGCCGCGCGCAGCGGGTTCAACGAGCTTGAAATTCGCGACTCACGCTTGTCTTCGACAGCATTGGGGGTGCGCGTTGGCGATGCACGCCACTACAGCATTTCCCTGGAAGCGGCCAAACCGATGTCGGACATCGCCCTCGACAGCCTCAACCGGCAGCCGCGTTTTACCTTGAGTTTCAGTTATCAGCCGTAATCGCGGGCAAGCCCGCTCCCACAGGGGAGACTGTGGGCTTGCCCCGCGATCAATCAATTCACCAGATGCAAGCGCGGTTTGGGAAAGAGGTTATCCAGGGTTTCCAGCAGGCGGGTGTGATAGATCGGTTTGCGAAACAGGTCCAGCACCTGCAGGCGTAGCAGGTCA
>JBOICD010000628.1:0-1847 GCA_050739855.1 Pseudomonas sp. | reverse complement strand
GAGTCGCCTGGCGTGAATACACTCTGACGAAAAGCCATTTGTATACAATTACAAAATCAAAGAGGCACAAAACCATGAGCAAAATGAGAGCAATTGATGCAGCCGTTCTGGTGATGCGCCGCGAAGGTGTTGATACCGCGTTTGGTATTCCGGGTGCTGCAATCAACCCGCTGTACTCGGCCCTGAAGAAAGTCGGCGGTATCGATCACGTCCTCGCTCGTCACGTTGAAGGCGCCTCGCACATGGCCGAGGGCTACACCCGCACCAAAGCCGGCAACATCGGCGTGTGCATCGGCACCTCCGGCCCCGCCGGCACTGACATGGTCACCGGCCTGTACAGCGCCTCGGCCGACTCCATCCCGATCCTGTGCATCACCGGTCAAGCGCCGCGTGCCCGTATGCACAAGGAAGATTTCCAGGCCGTCGACATCACCAGCATCGTCAAGCCGGTGACCAAGTGGGCGACCACCGTTCTGGAGCCAGGCCAGGTGCCTTACGCGTTCCAGAAAGCCTTCTATGAAATGCGCTCCGGCCGTCCAGGCCCGGTGCTGATCGACCTGCCGTTCGACGTGCAGATGGCCGAGATCGAATTCGACATCGACGCCTACCAGCCGCTGCCGGTACAAAAGCCTGCCGCCAACCGCATCCAGGTCGAAAAAGCCCTGGCCATGCTCGACAGCGCCGAGCGTCCGCTGCTGGTTGCCGGTGGTGGCATCATCAACGCCGATGCCTGTGACAAATTTGTCGAGTTCGCCGAACTGACCGGCATTCCGGTGATCCCGACCCTGATGGGCTGGGGCATCATCCCTGACGATCACCCGCTGATGGTCGGCATGGTCGGCCTGCAGACGTCGCACCGCTACGGCAACGCCACCATGCTCAAGTCCGACGTGGTGCTGGGTATCGGTAACCGTTGGGCCAACCGTCACACCGGTTCGGTTGATGTCTACACCGAAGGCCGCCGCTTCATTCACGTCGATATCGAACCGACCCAGATCGGCCGGGTGTTCACCCCTGACCTGGGTATCGTCTCCGACGCTGGTGCTGCCCTGGATGTATTCCTCGAAGTAGCCCGTGAGTGGAAAGCCGCCGGCAAGCTCAAGGACCGCAGCGCCTGGCTGGAAGATTGCCAGCAGCGCAAGTCGAGCCTGCAGCGCAAGACCCATTTCGACAACGTGCCGGTCAAGCCGCAGCGCGTGTACCAGGAAATGAACCAGGTGTTCGGCAAAGACACCTGCTACGTCAGCACCATCGGTCTGTCGCAGATCGCCGGCGCGCAGTTCCTGCACGTCTACAAGCCGCGTCACTGGATCAACTGTGGTCAGGCCGGCCCGCTGGGCTGGACCATCCCTGCCGCCCTGGGTGTGGTCAAGGCCGACCCGAGCCGCAAGGTTGTCGCGCTGTCGGGCGACTATGACTTCCAGTTCATGATCGAAGAGCTGGCCGTGGGCGCGCAGTTCAACCTGCCGTACGTTCACGTGCTGGTGAACAACTCCTACCTGGGGCTGATCCGTCAGGCGCAGCGTGGCTTCGAGATGGATTACTGTGTGCAGCTGGCGTTCGAGAACGTCAACGCCCCCGAACTCAACGGTTATGGCGTCGATCACGTCGCCGTGGTCGAAGGCCTGGGTTGCAAGGCCCTGCGCGTTACCGAGCCAGGCGAGATCGCCCCGGCACTGCTCAAAGCGCAGAAACTGGCTGAAGAGTTCCGGGTTCCGGTGGTGGTCGAGGTTATCCTCGAGCGCGTAACCAACATTTCCATGGGCACCGAAATCAACGCGGTCAACGAATTCGAAGACCTGGCCCTGGTCGGCAACGACGCGCCAACCGCGATTTCCCTGCTCGAC
>JBOICD010000627.1:0-1852 GCA_050739855.1 Pseudomonas sp. | reverse complement strand
GTTGTCGATCTGGGCAAACGGTGAGGCGGTAGAAGCCTCTGCGCTCTGCGCCAGTGGTGCGTCCGGTTCTTGCTTGAGCTGCTCGGCAGGGCTCTCCAGCTCGAGGTTCAAGGTGGTTTTCTTGGCTTCTACCTCGCTGGAGGGGAACACCAGCAAGGCCAGACTGAGTAGGGCGGCGATGCCGCTGGCGGCCAACAGATGGCTCTTCGGATAAAGCGGGGGCGCTTTAGGCGGTTCGTTGGTCATAGATGAATTGACTTTGAAATAGATGAATTGGAAAAGATGAATGACATGATGAAGATGAAATAACTGTATAAAATATAACCAAATCCCTTCTAGCGCAAGCGCGCAGACGTCATCAGTCGGCTACGGGGTCACACCCGGGGCAAAAACTTGTAATTGATGGCTGATCTTGTATGGTTGGGGCCCTTTGAATCTGAGCCTGCGGGTCTGTTATGAAGTCGGTTGAAGAGCAGCTAGCGCTGATCAAGCGTGGTGCGGAAGAGGTACTGGTAGAGTCCGAGTTGGTCGAGAAGCTCAAGCGCGGGCAGCCGCTGCGGATCAAAGCGGGTTTTGATCCGACCGCCCCCGACCTGCACCTGGGGCATACCGTCCTTATTAACAAGCTGCGCCAGTTCCAGGATCTGGGGCATCAGGTGATTTTCCTGATCGGCGACTTCACCGGCATGATTGGTGACCCGAGCGGCAAGAGCGCTACGCGTCCGCCGCTGACCCGCGAGCAGGTGCTGGATAACGCCGAGACCTATAAACAGCAGGTGTTCAAGATTCTCGACCCGGCCAAGACCGAGGTTGCGTTCAACTCCACCTGGATGGACAAGCTGACACCGGCTGACTTCATTCGCCTGGCCTCGCAGTACACCGTGGCGCGCATGCTTGAGCGCGACGACTTTGACAAGCGCTACACCAGCAATCAGCCGATTGCCATTCACGAGTTCCTCTACCCGCTGGTGCAGGGCTATGACTCGGTGGCGCTCAAGGCGGATGTCGAGCTGGGTGGTACCGATCAGAAGTTCAACTTGCTGATGGGGCGTGAATTGCAGCGCTCCTACGGCCAGGAAGCGCAGAACATCGTAACCATGCCGCTGCTTGAAGGTCTCGATGGCATCAAGAAGATGTCCAAGTCGCTGGGTAACTATGTCGGCATCCAGGAAGCGCCGGGCGTGATGTACAGCAAGCTGGTATCGATCCCTGACACGCTGATGTGGCGTTACTTCGAGCTGCTGAGCTTCCGCTCGATGGAAGAGATCGACGCATTCCGTGCTGATGTGGAGGCCGGTGCGAACCCGCGCGACATCAAGATCAAGCTGGCGGAAGAAATCGTTGCGCGCTTCCACGGTGAAGAAGCAGCGGCGAATGCGCATCGCGGTGCAGGCAACCGTATGAAGGAAGGCGAGCTGCCGGAAGATCTGCCTGAGGTCGAAGTGCTGGCGGGTGAGGAGATGCCTATCTCCGCAATCCTTAATAAGGCGGGCCTGGTGAAGAACTCGGCAGCCGCTCGCGACCTGCTTGCTGCTGGTAGTGTTCGGGTTGATGGTGAAGTGGTTGATCGTGGCTTCGTATTTGCCCTGGGCGCTACTCATGTTTGCCAGGCCGGCAAGAAAGCCTTCGCGCTCATTACTTTGAAGGCTGAGTAACGTACCTATATATAGAGTGGGGCGCAGGTTGTTTTGCAGTACGTTGAAATTAACCCTTGACGCCCCGTTTAATCTCTCTATAATTCGCCCCACTTCCGGCGCAGTCGGAACGGAAAACTCCTTGAGATTCAATGAGTTAGATGTTCCAGGTAATGCCGGAAGGGCTTCGATCGAAAGATCGGCAGCGGTGAAAAAGG
>JBOICD010000626.1:0-1854 GCA_050739855.1 Pseudomonas sp. | reverse complement strand
GGCTTGCCCCGCGATGCGATGTGACTGACCAATCGCCATCGCGGGGCAAGCCCGCTTCCACCGCCACATTACTCGCCCATCTGCGACTGCAGGTAGTTTTCCAGACCGACTTTGTCGATCAGGCTCAGCTGGGTTTCCAGCCAGTCGATATGCTCTTCCTCGGACTCGAGGATGTCTTCAAGCAGCTCGCGGCTGCCGAAGTCGCCAACGGTTTCACAGTGGGCGATAGCGGCCTTGAGGTCGGTCAGACCTTTCTGCTCGATTTTCAGGTCGCATTCGAGCATTTCTTTGGTGTGTTCACCAATCAGCAGCTTGCCCAGGTCCTGGACGTTGGGAATGCCTTCGAGAAACAGAATACGCTTGATCAGTTTGTCAGCGTGCTTCATTTCATCGATGGATTCCTTGTACTCGTGCTTGCCGAGCTTATCCAGACCCCAGTCTTCATACATGCGCGCATGCAGGAAGTATTGGTTGATTGCGACCAGCTCGTTTCCGAGGATCTTGTTGAGATGCTGGATGACGCTAACGTCGCCTTTCATGATGGGGTCCTGCCCTATAAGTGTGCCTATAAGTAAGAGTTTGAGCCCCGTAACTTCGGCTGTCAAACCTAAGTTATTGAATAATAAATGAAAATTAATCGGAATAAGAATGTTTGTGTTCCGCGTTTTAGCCCTAACTTGTTGAATTACGGGCATAAAAAAACCGGACGCGAGGTCCGGTTCTTGGAATAGGCTGTTTTTACGCTGCAGTAAATTCCACAGGGTAGGGCAAGGCGGCCTGGCTGACCTGTAATTGGGTCAGTGTTTCACGCACCACCTGCTTGGCCAGGCAGGCACATTTGCCACACTGGCTCGCCACGTTGGTGGCGGTTCTGACTTCCTTGTAGCTGCAGCATCCTTCATAGATCGCATCGCGGATCTGTCCGTCGGTTACACCAACACAAAGACACACATACATAGGGCAGACCATCGCTGGAAAAGGCTCAATGCGAAGAAGCTTAATGTTAATGAGAATGCTTGTCAAAGCGCAATGTTCCAGACTTTGGGCTAAAGCGACCAGCGGCAGCTTTCGAATGTGCAGGGCCTGAAATTCGGCGAGCAGCGTCAGGCGGTGTATCATGGCCGACCTTTGCTCTGTCAGGTGGCTTATGCCAGCCTGCACAGCTGTTTCAAACCATCAGGAGATATCGAATGAGCGTACTCGTTGGCAAAACTGCCCCGGACTTCACTGTTCCAGCCGTACTGGGCAATGGCGAAATCGTCGACAGCTTCAACCTGGCTGCGGCCATCAAAGGCAAGTACGGCCTGGTGTTCTTCTACCCGCTGGACTTCACCTTCGTCTGCCCGTCCGAGCTGATCGCTCTGGATCACCGCATGGCTGAGTTCCGCGACCGTAACGTTGAAGTGATCGCGGTGTCGATCGACTCGCACTTCACCCACAACGCCTGGCGCAACACCCCGATCAATGCCGGTGGCATCGGTCAGGTGCAGTACATCATGGCTGCTGACATGAAGCACGAAATCGCCAAGGCCTACGACGTTGAGTCCGAAGGCGGCGTTGCTTTCCGTGGCGCGTTCCTGATCGACGACAAAGGTGTTGTCCGTTCGCAGATCGTCAACGACCTGCCACTGGGCCGCAACATGGACGAGCTGCTGCGTCTGGTCGACGCCCTGCAATTCCACGAAGCGCACGGCGAAGTCTGCCCTGCCAACTGGAAAAAAGGCGACAAGGGCATGACCGCTTCGCCTGAAGGCGTTGCTGCTTACCTGAGCGAGAACGCTGGCAAGCTGTAATAGAATAGCGAGCGACAAACAAAACCGGCCTTGATGGCCGGTTTTTTTATGTCTGTGGGAG
>JBOICD010000625.1:0-1862 GCA_050739855.1 Pseudomonas sp. | reverse complement strand
TGATCAACGACCCCGGCCGCCTCGAAGCCGTGCTGCTGGCTGGCGCCGAGAAAGCCCGCGCCGTGGCAAAGCCCTTCATGGCCGAGTTGCGCCAGGCTGTGGGGTTGCGCAGCCTGGGCTCAGGCGCGGTGGCCGCCCCCAAACACAAAGCAGCCAGGACTGCCGCGCCGGCCTTCAAGCAGTACCGTGAAAAGGACAGCCGGTTTTATTTCAAGCTGCTGGACGCCGATGCCCGCCTGCTGTTGCAAAGCCAGGGTTTTGATTCACCGCGTGACGCGGCGCAAGCCATTTCGGCGCTGCAAAAAGAGGGCCCCACCGCACTGGCCGCACTCCAGGACAAGGTCGCCGCCGCACCCGGAATTTCTGCCAGTGAAGTAGCAGCAGCTTTGCATTTTTTCGCTGATAACGCGCACTGAGGGTCGAAGACGCCGGGAGCCAGGACAGCCAGGGGAGGCGTTGCGCCTCACCGCCCGCCCAACGGCAGAAATCGGACATAGCCGTGATCTCGCAAAGAGACATTGGCGACTCGCTGAAATGTTGTTTTTTGGGAGCACAGGCGAGAAAAAATACCGCGATTTCAGGATTTCCCATGCCCTGAATTTGACTTTCACCAGTTATGCTCAGCAGCTGTCGAATCGATACTTCAATCCTGAATTAATGAGCATTTTTGTTATAGACGACCACCCCCTGATGCGGGAAGCGGTTGTCATGCTGATACGCCGTTTGAGCAGCAAGGCCACTGTGACCGAGCTGGACCGGCTGGCTGCTGTCATGCCCGCCATAGAACAACACGGCATACCCGAGTTGATCTGCCTGGATCTGAAGCTGCCCGACACCAATGGCGTGTCCGGGGTGCGCGAACTCAAACGGCAGTTTCCGGATGTTCCGCTGGTGGTCCTCTCGGCTGCACCGGCCCAGGACTATGAAGACCTCTCGATCGAAGCCGGTGCCGATGCCTACATTCAGAAATCTGCAGGTGCCACCGAGATATCCAATGTGCTGCGCGTCTTCCTGAACGAGGAGCTGGAGCCCGAATCCGCCACGCCGACAGAAAAGCTCTCCAAGCGCCAGAAGCAGCTGCTGGTCATGCTCGACAAGGGCATGAGTAACCGCGACATCGCGGAAGAACTTCAAATCAGCGAGCACACGGTCAAGGTACATCTGTGGCGCCTGTTCCGGCGCCTGAACGTCAAGAGCCGCTCGCAGGCCAGTCATCTCGCCCGGACCCAGGGCCTGCTGTAGCCGCCGGGCTCGCACCTCCGGCGTCATCGCCAGGACTCGTTAGCGCCACCCAGAACACACTGCCCCGGCCCGCCCGGGACGACATGCCCACCGGGTGGTGGAGCACATCGCTCAGGCGGGAGACGATGGCCAGACCCAGGCCAAAGCCTTCTTCCGTACCCTGCTGGGGAATCCGGTAAAACTCCTGAAAAATCGCCTGCTGGTGAGTCTGGGCAATGCCCACGCCGGTGTCCCAGATCTCGATGCAGCGCACGCCCTGTCGTTGCCGCACAGCCAGCAGAACGCCGCCCTGGTGCGTGTTCCGCAAGGCGTTCGACAGCAGATTGCCGATTAGCCGCTTGAGCAGCACCGGGTCAGACCTGACGCGGCCGGGCACGACCCGGGTTCGCAGCCGCAGGCCACGCTCCGCAGCCAGGGGGGTGTATTGCACCTCCAGGTCCTGGAGAAGGCCCGCCAGATCAACATCCTGCAGGTTGACCCGCGAAGGGTCCGAATCCAGTCCGGCAAGATCGAAAAGAGAGTTGAACAAATCCTCGACGGCGCGGGTAGAGCGGACGATTTTGGGCGCGATCTGCGAGACGAATTGCGGTTCAGCAGCCAGCCAGTCCGCATACAGGCCC
>JBOICD010000624.1:0-1870 GCA_050739855.1 Pseudomonas sp. | reverse complement strand
CTGGTGGCAATCGGTCTGGGTGCCGGTGGCGCATCCCGTTACTGGCTGGGGCGCAATGATCCGAACGCCGGGCATGACTACGAGTTGATTGCCGCGCCGCTGGATGTCGAGCTGGTCTCGGGCCACCAGACCGAGGCCTGGGCTTTCGGGCCCTCCGCGCCGGGTACCGAGCTGCGGGTGCGTCAGGGTGAGTGGCTGCGTGTGCGTTTCATCAACCACCTGCCGGTAGCCACCACCATTCACTGGCATGGCATCCGCCTGCCGCTGGAGATGGACGGTGTGCCTTACGTCTCGCAACTGCCGGTGTTGCCGGGCGAGTATTTCGATTACAAGTTCCGCGTGCCGGACGCTGGCAGCTACTGGTATCACCCGCATGTGAACAGCTCCGAAGAACTCGGCAAAGGCCTGGTCGGGCCGCTGATCGTCGAGGAGCGCGAGCCCACCGGCTTCAAGCATGAACGCACGCTGAGCCTGAAAAACTGGCATGTGGACGAGCAGGGCGCCTACCTGCCGTTCAGCATCCCGCGTGAAGCCGCCCGTGGGGGGACTGCCGGGCGTTTGATCACCATCAATGGCCAGGCCAACGCCGTCATCGACATGCCCGAAGGGCAGATCGTGCGGGTGCGCCTGCTCAATCTGGACAACACCCTGACCTACCGGATCAACCTCAAGGGTAACTTTGAGGCCAAGGTCTACGCCCTTGATGGCAACCCGATCACCCCGCGACCGCTGGGCAAGGATTACTGGCTTGGCCCGGGCATGCGTATCTGCCTGGCAATCAAGATGCCGCCTGCCGGTGAAGAATTGTCGTTGCGCGATGGCTCGGTGCGTCTGGGCACCCTGCGTTCGGTGGCCAGCCGCGAAACGCCAGGCGACTGGCCGCCAGCGTTGCCGGCGAACCCGGTGGCCGAGCCGGACCTGGCCAATGCCGAAAAGCTCAACTTCAATTTCGAGTGGGTGGGCTCGGTTTCGGTCAACACGGAGAATGGCAAGCCGCCAAGCCTGTGGCAGATCAACGGCAAGGCTTGGGACATCACTGACAAGACTTGTGCCGACCGGCCGATTGCCACCTTGCAGAAGGGCAAGAGCTATATTTTCGAGCTCAAGAACATGACCCAGTACCAGCACCCGATCCATCTGCATGGCATGAGCTTCAAGGTGCTCAGCTCGAACCGCCACAAGTTCCCGGAGCAGTACTTCACCGATACTTACCTGCTGGGCAAGAACGAGAGTGCTCAAGTGGCGTTGGTGGCCGATAACCCGGGCACCTGGATGTTCCATTGCCATGTGATCGACCATATGGAAACCGGCCTGATGGCCGCGATCGAGGTCGCCTGATGCGTCAGCCGCAGATCATCGATCGCAGCCGTGATCAGGAATTCATGCGTCAGGCCCTGGAGCTGGCGGCACAAGGCGCGGCCATGGGGGAAGTGCCGGTGGGCGCGGTGCTGGTGCAGCATGGTCAGGTCATTGGCCGGGGCTTCAACTGCCCGATCAGCGGCAGTGATCCCAGTGCCCATGCCGAAATGGTCGCCATCCGCGCCGCCGCCCAGGCCGCGAGCAACTACCGTCTGCCCGGCAGTACCCTGTATGTGACGCTGGAGCCCTGCAGCATGTGCGCCGGGCTGATCGTCCATTCGCGCATCGCGCGGGTGGTGTACGGCGCGTTGGAGCCCAAGGCGGGCATCGTGCAGAGTCAGGGGCAGTTTTTCACCCAGGGTTTTCTCAACCATCGGGTGTTGTTCGAAGGTGGGGTGCTGGCGGAGGAGTGCGGGACGATTTTGTCCGAGTTTTTCAAGGCACGTCGGGCCAAGGCCTGAGTTTTCAGCAATCGCGGGGCAAGCCCGCTCCCACAGGTCCTGTTATACCC
>JBOICD010000623.1:0-1895 GCA_050739855.1 Pseudomonas sp. | reverse complement strand
AGAAGCAGCTGGCCGCCTACATTCAGCGCATCGAAGAAGCGGAAAAACGCGATCACCGTAAAATCGGCAAGCGCCTGGGCCTGTTCCACCTCCAGGAAGAAGCGCCGGGCATGGTGTTCTGGCACCCCAACGGCTGGACCCTGTACCAGGTACTGGAACAGTACATGCGCAAGGTTCAGCGCGAGAACGGCTACCTGGAGATCAAGACGCCGCAGGTTGTTGACCGTTCGCTGTGGGAAAAGTCTGGCCACTGGGCCAACTACGCCGACAACATGTTCACCACCCAGTCGGAAAACCGCGACTACGCCATCAAGCCAATGAACTGCCCTTGCCACGTGCAGGTGTTCAACCAGGGCCTGAAGAGCTACCGCGAGCTGCCGCTGCGTCTGGCCGAGTTCGGAGCCTGCCACCGTAACGAGCCGTCCGGTGCCCTGCACGGGATCATGCGCGTGCGTGGCTTCACCCAGGACGACGCACACATCTTCTGCACCGAAGAGCAGATGCAGTCCGAATCCGCTGCGTTCATCAAGCTGACCATGGATGTCTACGCCGACTTCGGTTTTAAAGACATCGAAATGAAGCTGTCGACCCGCCCTGAAAAGCGCGTCGGTTCCGATGAACTGTGGGATCGCGCCGAAGCAGCCCTGGCGGCCGCACTCGACAGCGCAGGCCTGCCGTACGACCTGCAGCCGGGCGAGGGCGCCTTCTACGGTCCGAAGATCGAGTTCTCGCTCAAGGATTGCCTGGGTCGTGTCTGGCAATGTGGTACCCTGCAGCTCGACTTCAACCTGCCGATCCGTCTCGGTGCCGAATTCGTCTCCGAAGACAACGGCCGCAAGCATCCGGTGATGCTGCACCGTGCCATCCTCGGATCGTTCGAGCGCTTCGTCGGAATCCTGATCGAGCACTACGAAGGTGCGTTCCCGGCCTGGCTGGCGCCAACCCAGGCGGTGGTCATGAATATCACCGACAAACAGGCTGAATTTGCTCAGCAAGTGGAAAAAACTCTGGCCGAAAGCGGTTTCCGTGCCAAGTCCGACTTGAGAAATGAGAAAATTGGCTTTAAGATCCGCGAGCATACCTTGCTCAAGGTTCCTTATCTCCTGGTTATCGGGGATCGGGAAGTCGAAACGCAAACTGTCGCTGTGCGTACCCGTGAAGGTGCAGACCTGGGCTCGATGCCCGTCGCCCAGTTCACGGAGTTGCTCGCGCAAGCGGTTTCCCGGCGTGGTCGCCAAGATTCGGAGTAATTACTATTAAGCGTGATATGAGACAAGACAAACGAGCTGTACCGAAAGCCCCGATCAACGAGAATATCTCGGCACGCGAGGTTCGGTTAATTGGCGCTGACGGCGAGCAGTTAGGCATCGTCTCGATTGAAGAAGCGCTTCGTATCGCTGAAGAAGCGAAACTGGATCTGGTAGAAATTTCTGCTGACGCTGTACCCCCTGTCTGCAAAGTCCTCGACTACGGCAAGAGCCTGTTCGAGAAGAAAAAGCAGCAGGCTGCGGCGAAGAAGAACCAGAAGATCATCCAGATCAAAGAAATCAAGTTTCGTCCAGGGACGGAGGAAGGGGATTACCAGGTAAAACTACGCAACCTGGTACGTTTCCTTAGTGATGGGGACAAGACCAAGATCTCTCTGAGATTCCGTGGTCGTGAGATGGCCCACCAGGAGCTGGGTATGGAACTGTTGAAGCGGATCGAAGCTGATCTCGCCGAATACGGGACCGTCGAACAGCATCCGAAGATGGAAGGACGCCAGCTTTTGATGGTCATCGCCCCCAAGAAAAAGAAATAACCACCAGGGCACGGCAGGCCTTGCGGTTATGTTTATCAACTGAATGCGGAGTATCCGAACATGCCAAAAATGAAAACCAAAAGCGGTGCAGCCA
>JBOICD010000622.1:0-1896 GCA_050739855.1 Pseudomonas sp. | reverse complement strand
CCACAGGGTTGTGCAGTACCTGTGGGAGCGGGCTTGCCCCGCGATTAAGAGGCTTCAGACCGAAGCTTCTTCCTCTTCCTCTCGCATCACCGCCTTCTCCACATCCCGGCGGCTGATGTACTTCCAGTCCGCCTCGTCGATGTAGATCCCGTTCGGCCCGCTGCCGCCTTCCAGGTCGATGGCGACATGCGCCGAGACCTGCGGCTTCACACTCGCCAGAATCGGTACGAAGCCCAGTTGCAGGCTGGTTTCCAGCAATGCTGCCTGGTTGCGTTCGTCGATGTCGGCCGCCTCGTCCAGGTAGTACGGCAGGCGCACGCGACCAGCCAGGTCGCGGTCCATCAGGTGCAGCAACAAGTACATGTTGGTCAGCGCCTTGATGGTCATGGTGGTGCCGTTGGACGCCGCGCCGTCGATGTCGGTGTGGATCACCGGCTGGCCACCGACCTTGGTGATCTCGAAGGCCAGTTCGAACAGGTCCTTGAGGCCCAGCTGGTTGTGGTTGGCCGCTACCAGCCGTGCCAGGTACTCCTTGGCCTCTTCGTTCTTGTTGTCCTGCTCGGCGCTGGCGCTCAGGTCGAACACCGACAGGGTCTCGCCTTCTTCGTACTGGCCGGCGCTGTGGATGATCTGGTCGATGTGCTTGAGCGCTTCCTTGTTCGGTGCCAGGACAATGCGGAAGCTCTCCAGGTTGGAGACCTGACGCTTGTTGATCTCGCGGTTGAACAGCGCCAACTGGTGCTCGAGGCTGTCGTAGTCGCTGCGGATGTTGCGCAGGGTCCGGGCGATGTCGGTGACGGCCGCGCGGCGTGCCTTGCCCAGGGTCAGGGCTTCTTCGGTACGGTGCGAGTAGGCGTTGATCAACAGCTGCAGGCGGCGCTCCATGTCGTCTTCGCTGTCGAACTTGGCCACGCCCTTGAGGCGGACCTGGGCGTACAGCGCTTCGATCTGGCCGTCGACCCGTAGCAGGCCTTGCCAGCTGTCCTGATAGTCATTGAGCAGGGGCAGCAGGTTGTCCATGGAGTCGTCGACCGGCTCCATGAACGGCGTGCCGAACGGCAGGTCGGCCGGCAGCAGCTGGCGGCGGCGCAAGGCGTCGTCGAGGGTGCGTTGCTTGGCTTCCATGTCGGCGATCTGGCGGCCGACCAGTTGCAGTTTGGCCGACAGCTGCTGGACGCGTTCGGTGAAGGCATCGCTGGAGCGCTTCAGTTCGTCCTGGGCGGCTTCCATCTGCGCCAGCTGTTCGAGCTTGTCGCCTTCCTCGGCGGCCAGGGTCTGGCTACGGCGGAAGTCTTCCAGGGCCTTTTGCGCGTCCAGTACCTGCTGGTACAGGGCTTCGGTCTGGGTCTTGCTCGCGGCGCGGTCGGCGGCCACGGCTTGCTGGGTCTTGAGCTGCTTGAGCTCTTTCTCCAGACGTTCTTTCTGGTCGCGCAGCGCGGCACGGTCGGCCAGGGCCTGTAAGGCAGGTGGCTCGATGTGCGACAGGTCGATCGACAGGCCCGGGACTTCGAAGCGTTCGCCCTTGAAGCCGTCGAGCACCGCTTCCAGGGATTTGACCCAGACGTCGCTGTCGTCCAGTTCGATGCCGCGCTCGCCCAGCGGCAAGCTGAACAGCGCGCCGTTGAACAGGCGCATCAGGCGCTCGACGTCCTGCTGCGAGAACTCTTCGCGCAGACGCGCGTAGCTGTTGTTGTCGGCATGGTCGAGCTGCTGCTTGACCGACTTCAGGCGTTTTTCCAGGTCGCGCAGACGCTCTTCAAGGTCTTCGGCGCTGAACTGGCGGGACTGGGCCAATGCACCGGCCAGTTCGTCGTGGGCGTCCTTGGCGGCCAGCAGTTGCTGTTCCAGGACCTTGACGTCATCGACCAGGGCAAAGCGGTGCTTGAGCACCGACAG
>JBOICD010000621.1:0-1899 GCA_050739855.1 Pseudomonas sp. | reverse complement strand
TGCGCGCTGTCGGCTTTTGTCATTTTTTTCACAATCAATCCGGATAATGCTTGCGGATCTGGCTCTGCGAACGTGCCGGTAATGTGTTATTAACTGGCAAAAAAGAGCAGCAATTCCATGGCCTCTTCCGTTCCATCCAGTAAATCCGTGCCGTCTGCGCGAAAGCGTGGGCTCGCCTTGCGTTGGTCGACCTGGTTGGCGGCGGCAGCGATCATCGGTTACGGCGTGGCGATTGCCATGCATTGGGATGATCGTGGGTTGTTGTGGTTGCAGGAGCGCTTTGAAAGCCCGGTCGAGCAGCAAGCCAGCATCTGGTTGCCGGACTACCAGGTCGATATCGATGCCAAGGTATTGCCGGGCATGGAAGATGACGAAGCCTCCGACCTGACCTACAACCCGGTCAGCAAAACCCTGTTCGCCGTCATGGGCAAGAACCCCTTCCTGGTCGAGCTGAACCTTGAGGGTGATGTCCTGCGCAAGATGCCTTTGGTGGGCTGGAGCAATCCTGAAGGGGTGGCGGCACTTGAAGGCGGACGTCTGGCGATTGTCGATGAGCGTGATCACTCGCTGACCATCGTCACCCTGACTGCCGATACCCGCTCCCTGGATATCGCTGATTTCCCGCAGTACGACCTCGGCCCGTCGGAGAACCAGAACAAGGCGTTCGAGGCGGTAGCCTGGGATCCTCGTCAGCAACGTATTGTCCTTGGCAAAGAGCGTCCGCCGGCCTTGTTCACCTGGAGCAGCGATGGCCATAGCCCGCTGACCGGTGACAAGCAGTCATTGCCAAACGAAGAGCTGGACTTGCGTAACCTCTCGGCCCTGGGCATCGACCCGCGTACCGGGCATATGCTGGTGCTGTCTGCCGATTCCAATATGTTGCTGGAGCTGAATGAGAACGGCGAGCAGGTCAGCTTCATGACCCTGCTGGGCGGCTTCAACGGCTTGAACAAGCGCATTCCCCGGGCCGAAGGTGTGGCCATGGACGAGCAGGGGACCCTGTACATCGTCAGTGAACCAGACCTGTTCTATCGTTTTAAAAAGCCCTGACCAGGATTTAAGCTTGGCTTCAGTTGAGTGTGGTTAGATTCAGGCCGTCATCTACAGAGTTCTCCTGAATGCGCCGCTACATCCGCCTGCCACTGATTGTCCTGGTTCTGAGCCTGTTCGCCTTGCTGCTGGTTGTCGTAGCGGGGCAGCAGTACCGCCTGTTCGAGCGCGGCTGGTTCAATTTCAAGACCTGGTGGCAGCCCTCCGAGCTGAGTATTGGGCTGGACCAGTACCGCGTGACAATCGAGGCGCAGCCCCTCGAAGGGCTGGATGACGATATCTCCGCGCTCACCTTCGATCCGGACCGCAACAGCCTGTTCACCGTGACCAATCAGCGTTCGGAGTTGATTGAGCTGTCGCTGGACGGGCGCGTACTGCGACGGATACCACTCACCGGTTTCGGCGATCCTGAGGCGGTCGAGTACGTCGGCCCCGGCAGCTATGTGATCACCGATGAGCGTGAGCAGCGCCTGATTCGTGTGCACCTCAACGACAACACGCTATCCCTTGATGCCAAGGATGCCGAGCAACTGACCCTGGGTATCGGCCTGAACGGCAACAAGGGCTTCGAGGGCCTGGCCTATGACTCGGTGGGCAAGCGCCTGTTCGTCGCCAAAGAGCGTGACCCGATGCTGATCTATGAGGTACATGGCTTTCCTCATGACAACCCCGAGCAGCCTTATGCGGTGCATGTGGTGCAGGACCAGAAGCGTGATTCACGGCTGTTTGTGCGCGATCTGTCGAGCTTGCAGTTCGATGAGCGCAGCGGCCATCTGCTGGCGTTGTCAGATGAGTCGCAGCTGGTGCTGGAGCTGGATGTGAAGGGCAAGCCGTTGAGCAGTCTGTCAC
>JBOICD010000620.1:0-1905 GCA_050739855.1 Pseudomonas sp. | reverse complement strand
TTTATGCCGCATGCGCAGGTGCGCTGGTTGACTATGACTTGCGCCCGGCACTGCGATCGCTTCCCATGCCGGTGCTGCTTGTCTCGGGTGCGCTGGACGAGGATATTCCGAAGCTGTTTGAAACGCTGGCCGCCGAGCTACCAGATCTCATTGTGTCCACGATGCGGGCTGTGGGGCACTTTCCCAACCTGCAAAACGTTGATGCGTTCAATGCGCTGGTGTGCAATTTTCTTGCCTCCAGCCTATCTCAAAGCGGCGGCTGAAGCGGAACACAAACTCATTGGATCATTCGCTACGAACGCGACCCTTGACTCGGGCGCACAAGGGCTACATGGTTGACCATGTAAAGCCCCTAGCCTGCGGTGATGCCGACGCGCGCCCAGCAATACGCAGTGGCAACCCCTTGTAAACGGCAAAGCCAAGGGCAGGGGGAGCGCAAGGCCTGCTGAGAGACATTTTCTTGTGTATGAACAGCGCCGTTTGGCGAGAACGAAGATGCTACGCTGACTGCTAGCGGTACCTTCGCAGATTGTTTGTTGAGCCGATGCCTCGAGTGGTGTGCGAGAGCCCGTGAGCATTGATTTTCGTTTGATTTGTTGATTCTTTATGGTATACATGAAGGAACATGCATATATTCGAACGAGAGGTTGGTGGACACCGCTACCGCATCGCGGCGCAGTCGGTGTGGGATTCCCAGCAAGGACGCTCCGTCGCGCGTCAGGTCGTGCTCGGACCGGCTGCGCCGCCGCCTCTGGCTGACCTGCGCACCACTCACACCGTGGGCTCGCGCGGCCTGGGCGACGTCGGTGCATTGGCCTGGGTCGCCGAGCAACTTGACCTGGTTGCCCACATCGACCGGGCCTGCGGGGGCGTGGGTGCCAAGCACGGCCCGTCGGTTGGCGAACTCACAGTCGCGGTGGCGATCCAGCGGGCTTGCTCGCCCGGCCCCAAGCGTGACTTGGCAGAGTTCCTCGATTCGAGCTTGGCGCGCATCTCGTGTCTGCCGGGATCGGCGTTCACTGGCCAGGCATTTCATCGCGTGGCCCAGCAGATCAGCGACAGCCAGCTCGAACAGGCGCAGGTGGCCATTTCCAAGGCGGCCGTGGCGCGCTTCGAGCTCTCGACGGACGTGCTTGCGTTCGACACCACGAACTTCGATACGCACATCGCCACGGTGACCCCAGGCGAGCTGGCGCAGCGCGGGCACGCCAAGAGCAAGCGCAAGGATCTGCGCGTGGTGGGACTGGGCGTCCTGGTGAGCGAGACGGGGCATGTGCCGCTGCTGTATCGAACCTACAACGGCAACGGCTCCGACCAGGCTGTGCTGACTTCCTGCCTGAGCGGGTTGGCTCAGCTGCACGAGGCGCTGGACAGCGGCGAGGCTCGCCAGCGGCCGGCCCAGCGTACCTTGGTGCGGGATGGGGGTTTTTGGAGTCCGCAGCTGGAGCTCGAACTCGACGGCATCGGCTACTACAGCCTCATTTCGCTGCCGCTCGGGCACAACGCGGCGACCCAGGCGCTGCAGATGGCCGCGCAACGCGGCGCGATGAAGCCGCTCACGGGCAAGCTCAGTGAGGTCCGAGCGGCGAGGATGCGCACCAAAGTGGGAGAGCTGGATCGCACGCTGGTCGTCGTGCAGAGCCAGGAGCTGCTCGAGGGTCAGAAGCGCGGCATCACGGCCGCCTTGCGCAAAGCCAAGGTCGAGTTGAGCAAGTTGCAGGCGCTGACCCACAAGAGCCGCATCTCACGTAGCCAGCTACAAGAGCGGGTCAAGAAGGCGCTCGCCAGGGAACACTTATCCAGCTTCGTGATGACCGACATTGCCGGCACGCACGACGCGCCCACCCTGCAGTGGCATGTGGACGCCAGCAAGCGCAAAGAGCTGGAGAAGACCCGACTCGGTCG
>JBOICD010000619.1:0-1923 GCA_050739855.1 Pseudomonas sp. | reverse complement strand
GCCGCCAGCAGTGCCAGCGGCCAGATGTCGAACGGCGCCAGGGCGAGGGTGGTGATTGCACCGGCCGCCACGGCCAGCAGGTTACCGGGCCAGCCGGGGCGAGTGATCCAGCGCATGGTTGTCCTTAACGGGTGATAGGGGTCAGTCGCAGCAAGTGTATCCGGCGGCTATCGGCATTGAGGATGCGGAAGCGGTACGGGCCGATTTCGGTGGTCTCGTTACGCTTGGGCAGGTGGCCGAAGGCGCTCATGACCAGGCCGCCAACCGTGTCGAACTCGTCGTCGGAGAACTGGCTGTCGAAGAATTCGTTGAAGTTCTCGATCGGGGTCAGGGCCTTGATCAGGAAGTCGCCGCTGGGCAACGGCTTGATGTAGCTGTCTTCCTCGACGTCGTGTTCGTCTTCGATGTCGCCGACGATCTGCTCGAGCACGTCTTCGATGGTCACCAGGCCAGCCACGCCGCCGTATTCGTCGATGACGATGGCCATGTGGTTGTGGTTGGCGCGGAATTCGCGCAGCAGCACGTTCAGGCGCTTGGACTCGGGCACGAAAGTGGCCGGGCGCAGCAGGTCCTTGATGTTGAAACTGTCGCCATTCTCCTTGAGGATCAGCGGCAACAGGTCCTTGGCCAGCAGGACGCCGAGGACATCGTCATGGCTTTCGCCGACCACCGGGTAGCGCGAGTGCGCAGCGTCGATCACCGCTGGCAGGAACTCGCGTGGCGACTGTGTGGCCTTGATGCTGATCATCTGCGAGCGCGGCACCATGATGTCGCGTACTTGCAGGTCGGCCACCTGGATGGCGCCTTCGACGATGGTCAGCGCTTCGCTGTCGAGCAGCTTGTTCTGGTGGGCTTCGCGCAGCAGTTCAAGCAGCTCCTGGCGGTTTTTCGGCTCATGGGCAAAAGCCTGGGTCAGTTTGCCCAGCCAGGACTTTTGCCCGTTGCTCGATCGATCTTCGCTCATGGCGGTTACTCGTGATCCTTGCAGATATCAGTGTGGGGTACGTCGTGTTCGTCGTCGGCGTAAGGGTCCGGATGACCCAGTTCAGCCAGCAATTCTCGTTCCAGTGCTTCCATTTCCTCGGCCTCATCGTCGTCGATGTGGTCGTAGCCCAGCAGGTGCAGGCAGCCGTGGATCACCAGATGCGCCCAGTGGGCCTCCAGCGCCTTGCCCTGCTCGGCGGCCTCGCGCTCGACCACGGCGATGCAGATCACCAGGTCGCCGAGCAACGGGATGTCGAGCATGTCGTCGGGAACGTCGGCGGGAAAGGACAGCACATTGGTGGCGTAGTCTTTGTGCCGGTAGGTGTGATTGAGCTCACGGCCTTCGGCTTCGTCCACCAGACGGATGGTCATTTCCGAATCAGCCGTGCGCTGGCGCAGGGCCAGCTCACACCATTGGCGGAACTGCTCTTCAGTCGGGTGCGGTGTATCACTTGCCAGCTGCAGATCGAGCTCAAGCATCGCGTTGTTTGCCTTCGGTCGGGTTCTGCTGCTGGCTGTCGAAGCGCTCGTAGGCCTCGACAATGCGTTGTACCAACGGGTGGCGGACCACGTCTTTGGGCTGGAAGTGCGTGAAGCTGATGCCTGGCACACCCTTGAGCACTTCGATCACCTGAGTCAGGCCTGACTTGGTGCCACGCGGCAGGTCGACCTGGGTGATGTCGCCGGTGATCACCGCAGTGGAGCCGAAACCGATACGGGTGAGGAACATTTTCATCTGCTCGACCGTGGTGTTCTGGCTCTCATCGAGGATGATGAAGCTGTTGTTCAGGGTGCGGCCACGCATGTAGGCCAGCGGGGCAATCTCGATCACCTGGCGCTCGATCAGCTTGGCCACATGTTCGAAGCCGAGCATTTCGTACAGGGCGTCGTACAGCGGGCGCAGGTACGGGTCGATCTTCTGGGCCAGGTCGCCGGGCA
>JBOICD010000618.1:0-1933 GCA_050739855.1 Pseudomonas sp. | reverse complement strand
GGATCGCGAAAAGTGGCAAATTGTTTTTGCGACATGCGTGTATCGAAGGTAAGTTGCGCGCCGGTTTGCTTGTCCGGCAGGGATTTCTGCCGTTTGACTCGGGCACTTTTGTAGAGGACCTCCCACTTGTCTATTTCTGTATTTCGCAAGGCCATGTTGGCTGGAGCGGGTCTGACGCTGGCGATCAGCGTCCAAGCGGCGCCCACGGTGCACATTTACAACTGGTCGGACTACATCGGCCAGACGACACTCGCGGATTTTGATAAAGCCACCGGCATCAAACCGGTGCAGGATGTCTTTGACTCCAATGAAACCCTGGAAGGCAAGCTGCTGGCCGGTCGTACCGGCTATGACGTCGTAGTGCCGTCCAACCATTTCCTCGGCAAGCAGATCAAGGCGGGCGCGTTCCAGAAGCTCGACAAGTCGCTGCTGCCGAACTATTCGAACCTCGACCCGGCGCTGATGAAGCGCCTGGAGAAGAACGATCCGGGTAACCAGTACGCCGTCCCCTACCTGTGGGGCACCAATGGCATCGGCTACAACGTCGAGAAGGTCAAGGCGGCGCTGGGCACCGACAAGATCGATTCCTGGGCCATGCTGTTCGAGCCGGAAAACATCAAGAAGCTCTCCAAGTGCGGCGTCGCCTTCCTCGACTCGGCCGACGAGATGCTCCCGGCGGTGCTGAACTACATGGGGCGCGACCCCAACAGCACCAACCCCAAGGACTACGCCGACGCCGAGAAGAAGCTGCTGGCGGTGCGTCCTTACGTGACCTACTTCCACTCGTCCAAGTACATCTCGGACCTGGCCAATGGCGACATCTGCGTAGCCGCCGGCTTCTCCGGCGATGTGTTCCAGGCCAAGTCCCGTGCCGAAGAAGCCGGCAAGGGTGTGGAAGTGGCTTATGCGATTCCCAAGGAAGGCGGCAACCTCTGGTTCGACATGCTGGCGATCCCCAAGGATTCGACCAATGTCAAAGAGGCCCACGCCTTCATCAACTATTTGCTGCAGCCTGAGGTGATTGCCCAGGTCAGCGATTACGTCGGTTATGCCAACCCGAACCCCAAGGCTGGCGATCTGATGGAGCAGAGCGTGCGAACCGACGCTGCGGTTTATCCACCGCAAGAAGTGCTGGACAAGTTGTACGTCAACTCGGAGCTACCTCCCAAGGTGCAACGTTTGATGACCCGTAGCTGGACCAAGATCAAGTCGGGCAAGTAAAAATCCAGAGTCCGTCACGGCAGGGGCGGACGCAAAAAATCTTGTTGGGAGTTTCACAAATGGCTGTTGCCTCCGGTGCCTATAAGAAAGCCCTCGAGGGCGACCAGCAACCTAAACAGGTGCTGGTCAAAATCGACCGGGTCACGAAAAAGTTCGACGAAACCATCGCCGTGGACGATGTGTCCCTGGAAATCAAGAAGGGTGAGATCTTCGCCCTGCTCGGTGGCTCCGGTTCGGGCAAATCCACCTTGCTGCGCATGCTGGCCGGCTTCGAGCGGCCGACCGAGGGACGCATCTTCCTCGATGGCGTAGACATCACTGACATGCCGCCTTACGAGCGGCCGATCAACATGATGTTCCAGTCCTATGCGCTGTTCCCGCACATGACCGTGGCGCAGAACATCGCCTTCGGCCTGCAGCAGGACCGCATGCCCAAGGCCGAGATCGACGCCCGTGTCGGCGAGATGCTCAAGCTGGTGCACATGACCCAGTACGCCAAGCGCAAGCCGCACCAGCTTTCCGGTGGTCAGCGTCAGCGTGTGGCCCTGGCCCGCTCGCTGGCCAAGCGTCCGAAACTGCTGCTGCTCGATGAGCCGATGGGGGCGCTGGACAAGAAGCTGCGTTCGCAGATGCAGCTTGAGCTGGTTGAAATCATCGAGCGGGTCGGCGTGACCTGCGTGATGGTGACCCACGACCAGGAAGAGGCCATGAC
>JBOICD010000617.1:0-1935 GCA_050739855.1 Pseudomonas sp. | reverse complement strand
CGGCAGGGAGAGTGACTGCAACGCTGATCTGAGACGCGGCGGATTGGCGCCACTACCAGAGGGATGCCAACGTCGATTCAGGGTCGATAAAGAAAGGGAAACCCTTGCCTGCGATACACGGCGAGTGGCATAACTGGCCGTAGGAGGAGACGCATGGCGACAGACGCGTCGGTCTATTTGGTGGATATTACGGCAGGAAAGGTGAGGCAGCTCCTGAGCTACTTGCAGAGTTACTCCCCAGCACCCGTTAAGCGATACGTAAGGTTTGAATAAGAGAGGCAGGCGGAGTCGTAAGGGTAGCGAGGATATTCCAGCCTTGCTTGCGGGCAGTGGAAAGAACCGTACGCAAGGTGGCAAAGGTCTGGACCCCGGTGTCAGAGCGGAAGCCCCCGGAGATTTTCTGTCGGACTTTCATCATCCGCAGATCCCGTTCCGCTTGATTGTTCGTGAAGGGCACGGTGGGATCAGAGAGGAAGCGCAGGGTCGCATCTTTGTGATCGCGGAGCCGGAGTAACAGATTGTGTCCCGTGCGGCGACGGCTGCGCCCTCGGCGCATGGGCAGGCCAGTTCCGAGCGGCGGTTGGCTCTCATGGAAAGCAAACCCTTGCGCGAGAATGCGGTCATAGCGGGCGGACAACCAGGCCAGAAACCTGGGGCTCAAGCTCCGCTGTTGTGCACGGGCCAGATTGGCGGCGTGACAGGCCTGGCGCAAAAAGTGATGCATCGCCCGTGCCCACGGCTCGTGCTCGATGTCGATGAGCGCTTTGAGCTCCCGCAGATGATGCGCGTTACACAGCGCGTGGGTCACACCGATCATGGCCAAATATGGCCGCCAGAAATCATGGACGATGATCCCGCGCACGCCGGCCAGCATCGCACCTCGCTTGGCCGACGTGCGGTAGCACGTCAGTAGCCAGGTGGAGGCGACATGTAACCACTGCAGTGCGCCCGCAATGCGATAGCCCGTTTCGTCCAGATGCTTGACGGTGGCCTGCTTGATCTGCTGCTCGATATGTTCCGCCAGCCCGGTGAGTTCCTGGGCTTTCCGTTGCCCCATCGCCGCGATCGTGGAGGTCGCCACCTCAAGGCCAAAGACATCGCCCAGCAACTCCGCTAGCCGATCTTCGGGAATCAACTGCCAGGCCTGCAAATAGACCACCAGCGCCTCAACGGTCGGACCGTATTGCGTCGCTGCCGTTACCCCATCCGGAAACCGGGCTTGCGTTTCGGTCCCGCACGCTGGACACCCACAGCTGTGCCCCCGATGTTCCGTGACCTGCACCACCGGCTTCGCGATGTCGAACACCTGCCGCTTCTGATGCCTGGTCGTCTGCTCCACGCTCAACGCGCCACCGCACCCCGCACAGACCGCCGGGCAATGGTCAACCACCTTGTCTGGGGTCAGCACTTGTCGCAGGTTCGTCCCCTCGTGGCCTACCTGGCCACCTGACTTCCGGCCCGTTTTCTCGCGTTGATTGTTGATACGGGCTGGCTTCTTGAATCCGTCGCTCGAGGGAGGCTTCCCGCTATTCGAACTGTTCAGCCCCAACCGCCGTTCCAGTTCCTCCACTCGCTTTAGCAGCGCCATAATTAACGCGTCCTTCTCTTCGCTACTCAGTTTGTTCAGGTCTGGTCGCTGCGTCATGCCCAGCTTCAATCACACTTTCTCCCGAGAAGGAATCCCTCTCCTCTCAGGCCCTGCTGGGGAGTAACGATAAGTTTTCAAAAGAAAGAAACCCCCCCTGACTTATCAGGGGCTTATCTGAAGCCACCCATCGGACTTGAACCGATGACCTGCTGATTACGAATCAGCTGCTCTACCAACTGAGCTACGCCGGCCTCGAGCGGGAAGCGCACCGACACGACAACAGCTGTCGCGCGCGCCAGAAAGAGCCAATTTTAACATACGGTTCATGTAGGCCTGCGATTCCGACC
>JBOICD010000616.1:0-1941 GCA_050739855.1 Pseudomonas sp. | reverse complement strand
ATACGGCGTAGCTGGAGAGAAACTGGCGGGCCGCTTCAAGCCGCTGCTCCAGTGCTTTGTGCGCGTAGAAGCTGCTTTTCTCACGCTCGTCGGCGTTGAGTGAGGCGGCGATGTTGAACAGGGCCCCGAGGGCAATCAGGCAGGCCAGGGCAAACAGCGCGGCGATACTGGCGATGAGTTTACGCGTTTGCAGGCTGGGGGGCGGGCTGGTAGACGAAACCTCGACGATCCTGTCCATACGCATCCTGATCCTTGGTGAGTTGCGTCCTGGCGGCTGCGCCGCTGGGCGAACGTTCAATCAGGATAGGCCAGCTTCAGCGGTGTGAGGTCCGGTTGGGCGAAATTGACCTGGTTGCGTCCGCTTTTCTTCGCCGTATACAGGGCTTTGTCGGCTTCGTTGAGCCAGTCCTGGGCGTCAGCCAAACCGTCGCGGCAGCTGGCAAGGCCGATGCTCAAGCTGATACGCAGTTCCGGCAATTGTGGATTGCGGTAGCTGCCGACTCGCTCGCGCAGCCGCTCCATGGCCAGGTTGGCTTGCTCCAGGCTGGTGTTAGGCAGGATCAGGCAGAATTCGTCGCCGCCATAGCGGCCGGCCAGATCGTCCTCGCGCAAGCCGAGTTTGAGCTCGTTGCTTAGGTGACTCAGCACACAGTCGCCCACGACATGTCCGTAAGTATCGTTAATGGCTTTGAAGTGATCGATGTCGATAAGCGCGATCACCGCCTGGCAATGTTGTTGCTGGCAGGTCTGGAACTTGAGCTGCAGCAGGTTTTTCCATGAACCGTGATTGAGCAGGCCGGTCAGGCTGTCGGTACGGCTCAGGGCGCTGAGGCGGCGTTTATGTTCAGAGAGTTTCATCGCCAGCCGGTAGCAGACCCAGCCGACCGCCATCGGGTAAAGGGTGAGCATCGGCAGGCAGGCGTAGACCTGCAGGGGGGTGGCCTGCAACTGCAAGCCGGCGCCAAGCAGTGCAATCGATAGCCCTGCACCCAGGCCCTGGATAAAGAGGCCCTTGAAGAACAGGCGCTGGCCGCCAGCGGCGAAATTGTTCATCGCCATCATTGCCAGGATGGTCACGCTGGGTAGCGGGTTGAACTGCAGAGCGGCGGCCCAGAATCCACCCATTAACGAATCGACCAGCAAGTTGCGGTATTCGGCGTGATAGGGGACGGCCGCGCGTCGAGCCAGTTGAAACGCCAGGTGTGGCCAGATCAGGCCATTGAACAGCAGCAGGCCCCAGACCCACGGTGGCATCTGCAGGGTTGAAATGCCGGCCATGACACTGAGCATGCCGATGCCCAGGCCGAAAATGCGCGGCAGGTATATTCTCCTGACAAATGAAAGTCCCTTACCGTTTCTATTATCCATCATGGTTGCTGGTCTATTCCGGGGCGCCGTTTATCGCATAAAACGCGTGAATATTGTTGAACAATCGCAGGCTATTGAAAAATGGCCTTACAAGCCATTTCACGGTTGATGCAGCCACCTGGGGGTAATATGAAATTAGCCCTTATCTTTGGAGTGCTTCTACTCATGGCCCCTTTACCCCCCAAGGCCGGTGAACCGGCGCAGCGCCAGGAAGGGCGATACCACAACCAGCAGACTTTGCCGCAGGACAGCGTGTTTAAAAAACTGCGCATCGGCTTCAAGTTCCTGCTCCTTGGCAGGCCGCCGGGAACCCGGCCGGATGTGGAGATTGCCGTGCAGCCCCTGAGCCGTCAGCAATTGATCGAAGCGCCGGATAGCAGCCTGTGGCGTCTGGGGCACTCCACGGTACTGCTGAAACTGCACGAGCGCTTCTTCATCACCGACCCGGTGTTTGCCGAACGCGCCTCGCCCGTGCAATGGGCCGGTCCCCAGCGCTTTCACCAGCCTCCACTCAAACTTGAAGAGCTTCCGCCGCTGACCGCAGTGATCCTTTCTCACGATCACTATGATCAC
>JBOICD010000615.1:0-1948 GCA_050739855.1 Pseudomonas sp. | reverse complement strand
TCGGATCGAACAGTTTGATGAAGCCGGCCGTGGTGGTGCAGATCAGCAGCCAGACAGCTGGCAGCAGCGTGACCCACATGTAGCGCTGGCGCTTCATCTTGATCAGGACCACGGTGCCGAGCATCAGCGCGATACCGGCGAGCATCTGGTTGGAGATGCCGAACAGCGGCCACAAGGTGTTGATACCGCCCAACGGATCGATCACACCCTGGTACAACAGATAGCCCCAGAGCGCCACGCAACCGCCAGTCGCGAGCAGGTTGGCACCCCACGATTCGGTACGTTTGAGCGCCGGGACGAAGCTGCCGAGCAAATCCTGCAGCATGAAGCGACCGGCACGGGTACCGGCATCCACTGCGGTGAGGATGAACAGCGCCTCGAACAGGATCGCGAAGTGGTACCAGAACGCCATGGTGTTTTCACCCGGCAGGACCTGGTGCAGGATCTGCGCGATACCCACCGCCAGGGTCGGCGCACCACCGGCACGGGCGAGGATGGTGTGCTCGCCAATGTCCTTGGCCACCGCCTCCAGCGCGTCAGGGGTGATCGCAAAGCCCCAGCTGGTGACCGTCTGCGCCACCGACACCACGTCGGCACCGACCACTGCGGCCGGGCTGTTCATGGCGAAGTACACGCCCGGCTCGATCACCGAAGCGGCAACCATGGCCATGATCGCGACGAACGACTCCATCAGCATGCCGCCGTAACCGATGTAACGGGCGTTGGTTTCGTTATCCAGCAGCTTGGGCGTGGTGCCCGAAGAGATCAGCGCGTGGAAGCCCGACACCGCGCCACAGGCGATGGTGATGAACAGGAACGGGAACAGGGTGCCTTTCCATACCGGACCGGTGCCGTCGGTGAACTGGGTCAGCGCCGGCATTTTCAGCTCAGGGGCAATGATCAGGATACCGATGGCCAGGCCAACGATGGTGCCGATCTTGAGGAAGGTCGACAGGTAGTCACGTGGCGCCAGCACCAGCCACACCGGCAGTACCGCAGCGACAAAACCGTAACCCACCAGCATCCAGGTGATCTGCACACCGGTGAAGGTGAATGCCGGGCCCCAGACCGGATCCGCGGCAACCTGGCCCCCCAGCCAGATCGACAGCAACAGCAGCACCACGCCGATCAGCGAGATCTCGCCGATACGGCCCGGGCGGATGTAGCGCATATAGATGCCCATGAACATCGCGATCGGGATGGTCGCCATGACCGTGAACATGCCCCATGGGCTCTCGGCCAGGGCCTTGACCACGATCAGCGCCAGCACCGCGAGGATGATGATCATGATCAGGAAGCAGCCGAACAGGGCAATGGTACCCGGAATCCGGCCCATTTCTTCGCGGACCATGTCACCCAGCGAGCGACCGTTGCGGCGGGTGGACAGGAACAGGACCATGAAGTCCTGCACCGCACCGGCCAGCACCACGCCGGCAATCAGCCAGAGCGTGCCAGGCAGGTAGCCCATCTGCGCAGCCAGGACCGGGCCGACCAGCGGGCCGGCGCCTGCGATGGCGGCAAAGTGGTGACCAAAAAGGATGTGTTTGTTGGTCGGCACATAGTCCAGACCATCGTTGTTGAGCACCGCCGGGGTAGCCCGACGCGGGTCCAGCTGCATCACCTTGGTGGCGATGAACAGGCTGTAGTAGCGGTAGGCGACCAGGTAGATGGCCACCGAAGCGACGACGATCCACAAGGCGTTGATGGCCTCGCCACGACGCAGGGCGACCACACCCAGCGCACAGGCTCCTATGACTGCCAGCGCCAGCCACGGAATGTGGCGTAGCAGGCTATTATTGTTGTTCATGGTTTGCTTCCAGCTAGTGGATAAAAGACAGCCTTTCGAGTCTAGCGATCCTGACAGGAAAGGCCACCCCCACGTTGGTCTAGAGCCTTCAACGCGGGTTGAACAAAACTCGTTATGCGCCCTTGCGCGGACCTTGGCAAG
>JBOICD010000614.1:0-1956 GCA_050739855.1 Pseudomonas sp. | reverse complement strand
TGCGGCCCTGCTGCAGGCGCTGCTGCAGACGCTGCAGGGCAATACACGGCTGGCACTGAGCTGCGGCCTGACGCTGGACAAGGCCTCGTCGCGCAGCATGCAGGTCAGCGGCTGGAAACGCGACAAGCCATCCTTGCCGCTGGATCTGCCCACGGTTTTTGGCATAGGCCGCTGAGAAACATCCGGGGAAACATGAATCGACCCCCCGTCCGTTCCTTGGCTACTGCCGGGTACCGGTGAGTGAATCGGCTTTGGAGCACCCGCCGGCGGCGCGACTGACTGGCTATGCCGTACGTTTGAGGGCAAGCATCGTGAAGTCATCATCCAGCACGTCCGTTCCCGTGAAGTCTGCGACCCGGCGGCGCACGTCATCCAGCACCACCTGCAGGGGTTGCGAGCCGGCCTGGCCAATCAGGCCTTTGCAGCGGTCTTCCGAGAATTCCTCACCTGATATGTTCTGCGCCTCGGTGACGCCGTCCGTGTAGCAGTACAAAATATCGTTCGGGTAGAGCCTCTGCTCCATGGAGGAGTAGCTGGCACCAGGCAAGGCCCCGATCAATGGCCCCCTGGGAATGGCGAGTTCTCGTACCTGTCCGCCGGCAAACAGGATGGGCGGGCAATGTCCGCCATTGGAGTAGACCAGCTGGCCCGTATCCACATCCAGGAAGCCGCAGAACATCGTGCAGAAAAGATTGGTGTCGTTGTTGACACACAGGCGGTCATTCAGTTTTTCAAGCAATGTGTCCGGCTGAAAAGTCGTCATGGCCAGGATGCGGAGCAGGCCGACGATCCGGGCCATGAACAATGCAGAGGCAATACCGTGGCCAGAAACATCACCAATACAGAAGAACAGATGGTGATCACGGACGAAGAATGCATCAAACAGATCACCCCCGACGGTTGATGCCGGCTCCATGAACCCGCACACCTCGATGTCCTTGCGTCCGGGAAACAAAGGGCGCTGGAGCGGCAACATGCTGGTCTGGAGCTGGCGGGCAACGTGGAGCTCCTTGCGCAGGTGCATCAGTTCCAGTTGTTCGCTCTGGGCTTTAAGTGCTCTTTCCGTGGATCGGCGCAATCGCTCGCTGAGCAGGATCATGAAACAGGCGGCAACCCCCGGTAGCGTCATCAGGCGATTCCAGAAGACATCGTGTGGAATTTTCAGTACACGCGCCGCCGTCAACGTCACCACCAGACCCGAAGCGGGTTTTCCATCAATCGCTGAAAGCTCGCCGACGCACTCGCCTGGGGCGATCGGGATCGAGGCATCGGGATTCAAATGGGCGTCAAGATGGACGACGACTTCCCCTGAAAGAGGGATGTAGACGTTCCGGTTTGCTTCGCCGGCTTTTAGCAGCGAGGTCCCAGCCGGCAATTCCAGCACGTCACAGCCAGTCAGCGCCTCAAGGATCAGGCGCTCGTCGGTTTTCCGAAACAGCGCAATAGCGGCAACATCGAGTGCAAATTGATTCAATTGATCTGATTGATCTGTTTGCGTGCCTGGAGCATCCCCCGGTTCATTGCCTGTCATCTGGACCATGCATACATGTCCTGCCGACGGAATCCGGTCGATCGACGGCCTTGTGTGCGCATCACCGGGCCGGGGTCCAGCGCACACTGAAGCTCAGGTGGTTTCGTCCGTCGCCGTAGCGATAGCCCAGCCTGTCGGAAAAGCTGCGGATCATCGACAAGCCCAGACCTCCAGGCTCAGCGTCGGCGAGGGTTTTGGGTCTCGGTTTTGTCGATGCCGTCGACGTGTCGAACGCCAATCCCGCATCGGAAACCGTCACGGTGGCCTCAGGGACTTCGCCATCACGGTGCACCTCCAGAAGAAGATGAACCGGGGATGTCAAAGCGGCGGGACTGCCGTGGCTGATGATATTTGCCAATGCCTCGTTGAGGCAGATATCCAGGCGATTGATTTCATCGGCGGGCACACCGAACTCAGTGCTGACC
>JBOICD010000613.1:0-1957 GCA_050739855.1 Pseudomonas sp. | reverse complement strand
GTACTGAAGGATGTGATAGGCGCGTTCGAAAGCGTTCTTCCAGTCTTGCGGCAAATCCAGGCCGAGGATCGGCTCATCGATCTGCACCCACTCCACGCCCTGGCGTGCCAGGCGGCTGAGGATTTCGCCGTAGACCGGCAGCAGACGTTCCAGCAGGTCGAGTTTGTCGAAGTCGCCGCCTTTGGCCTTGCCCAGCCACAGGTAGGTCAATGGTCCGATCAGTACCGGTTTGACTGCGTGGCCGAGGGCCTGTGCTTCGGCGACTTCGTCGAACAACTGTTCCCAGCTGAGCAGAAAGCGCTGGTCGGCGCTGAACTCCGGCACCAGGTAGTGATAGTTGGTGTCGAACCATTTGGTCAGCTCTTGGGCATATTGCGCCTGGCCGTGCTCGCCACCGCAGCAGTGGGTAGTAGCGCCGCGGGCCATGGCAAACAAGGTGTCGAGGGTCGGCAAGCCATTGCTGCCCAGGGTCTTGGCGAAGCGCTCGGGAATCGCGCCGAAGGCCAACGAGTGGCCCAGGACCTGGTCGTACCAGGCAAAGTCACCGACCGGCAGCAACTCGATGCCGGCATCCTTCTGCAGTTGCCAGTGACGAGCACGCAGCTCACGTCCCACCGCCTGCAGACCGGCTTGGTCGATATCGCCCTTCCAGTAGGCTTCTTGCGCTTTTTTCAATTCGCGGTCGGCGCCAATGCGCGGAAAACCAAGGTTGTGGGCCAATGCCATGACAATCGTGCTCCCTGTAAAAGATGGCGCTATTGTCGACGGACAGGGCAACATGAGACAAACTCAATAAATTCGTGTTGATCTCAAAGTTTACTCATGGAGCACCCGGTGCTGGAAATTCGCCACCTGAAAACCCTGCACGCCCTGCGCGAAGCCGACAGCCTGGTTGAAGCCGCTGAACGGCTGCACCTGACCCAGTCGGCCCTGTCTCACCAGTTCAAGGAACTGGAAGAACGCCTGGGGATGCAGCTGTTCATGCGCAAGACCAAGCCGATCCGCTTCACCAGCGCCGGCCTGCGCTTGCTGCAACTGGCCGATGCCACCCTGCCCCTGCTACGCGGCGCCGAACGCGACATCGCCCGCCTGGCCGGTGGCACGGCCGGGCGCCTGCACATGGCCATCGAATGCCACAGCTGCTTCCAGTGGCTGATGCCGACCATCGACCAGTTCCGCGACGCCTGGCCAGAGGTCGAGCTGGACCTGGCCTCAGGCTTCGCCTTTGCCCCGCTGCCGGCCCTGGCCCGCGGTGACCTGGACCTGGTGGTGACCTCCGACCCGCTGGAGCTGGCAGGCCTGACCTATGTACCGCTGTTCACCTACGAAGCCATGCTCGCGGTGGCCAACCAGCACCCGTTGGCCAGCAAGCCCTACATCGTGCCGGACGATATCGCCAGCGAGACGCTGATCACCTACCCGGTGGAACGTGATCGCCTGGATATCTTCACCCGTTTCCTCGAGCCCGCCGATGTGGAACCTGCACAGGTACGCACAGCGGAACTGACGGTGATGATGATGCAGTTGGTGGCCAGCGGCCGTGGCGTCTGCGGTATGCCGCACTGGGCCCTGCACGAATACAGCTCGCGAGGTTATGTGAAGGGTAAGCGTCTGGGCGAGAAAGGCCTGTTCGCCACCCTGTATGCAGCAGTGCGCACCGATATGCTCGATGCGCCGTACATGCGTGATTTCCTGCTGACGGCCAAGGACACATCGTTCTCCACCCTTGACGGTGTCAGCGCAGTGCGCTGAGCCTCAGGCCAGTTTGCGCTGCTCCTGCACCAGGCGCAGCGCAAGGCCGGCGAGGACGAAGCCCATCACATAGCGCTGCACCATCAGCCACAGCGGGTAGCGTACGAACCAGGCCGACAGCCCCGCGGCGAACAACGCGATCAGCAGGTTCACCGAGAAACTCACGCTGATCTGGGTCAGCCCCAGGGTCAGACTCTGGGCCAGC
>JBOICD010000612.1:0-1959 GCA_050739855.1 Pseudomonas sp. | reverse complement strand
ACATCAAGCTCGATGAGCAGAAGATTGTGGTCAAGGCCGGGCGCAGCCGTTTCACCCTGTCGACCCTGCCAGCCAATGACTTCCCGACTGTTGAAGAAGGCCCGGGTTCGCTGACCTGCAACCTTGAGCAAAGTCGTCTGCGCCGCCTGATCGAGCGCACCAGCTTCGCCATGGCCCAACAGGACGTGCGTTACTACCTCAACGGCATGCTGCTGGAAGTGTCCACCAACACCCTGCGTGCCGTGGCCACCGACGGTCACCGCTTGGCCATGTGCTCGATGAGTGCCGATATTGGCCAGGCTGACCGTCACCAGGTCATCGTGCCGCGCAAAGGTATCCTTGAATTGGCGCGCCTGCTCACCGAGCCGGATGGCATGGTCAGCATCGTCCTGGGCCAGCATCACATCCGCGCTACGACGGGTGAGTTCACCTTCACCTCGAAGCTGGTCGATGGCAAGTTCCCCGACTACGAGCGTGTACTGCCCAAGGGCGGTGACAAGCTGGTGCTGGGCGATCGCCAGGCGCTGCGTGAAGCGTTCAGCCGTACCGCGATTCTGTCGAACGAGAAGTACCGCGGCATCCGCCTGCAGCTGGCCAGCGGTCAGTTGAAGATCCAGGCCAACAACCCTGAGCAGGAAGAAGCGGAAGAAGAAATCAGCGTCGACTACAACGGTAGCGCGCTGGAAATCGGCTTCAACGTCAGCTACCTGCTGGATGTACTGGGCGTCATGACCACTGAGCAAGTTCGCCTGATCCTGTCGGACTCCAACAGCAGTGCGCTGCTGCAGGAAGCTGACAACGACGACTCCGCTTACGTTGTCATGCCGATGCGTCTGTAATTTCTAGATGTCCCTCAGTCGCGTTTCTGTCACCGCGGTGCGTAACCTGCACCCGGTGACATTCTCCCCCTCCCCCCGCATCAATATCCTGTACGGCGCCAACGGCAGCGGCAAAACCAGCGTGTTGGAAGCTGTTCATCTGCTCGGCCTGGCCCGTTCCTTTCGCAGCACGCGTCTGACGCCTGTGATCCAGTATGAGCAATTGGCCTGTACGGTTTTTGGCCAGGTTGAATTGAGCGAAGGTGGTTCCAGCAACCTGGGTATTTCGCGGGATCGGCAAGGCGAGTTCACTATTCGCATCGACGGGCAGAACGCCCGCAGCGCAGCGCAGCTGGCAGAGATTCTGCCGCTGCAATTGATCAACCCGGACAGCTTTCGCTTGCTCGAAGGTGCACCGAAAATTCGCCGGCAGTTCCTTGACTGGGGTGTGTTCCACGTGGAACCACGCTTCATGGCCACATGGCAACGCCTGCAGAAGGCTTTGCGGCAGCGGAACTCATGGTTGCGGCATGGTACACTTGACGCTGTTTCGCAAGCGGCCTGGGACCGGGAACTGTGCCTGGCCAGTGCTGAAATAGATGAATACCGCCGAAATTACATCAAGGCCTTGAAGCCCGTCTTTGAGCGAACCCTGAGCGATTTGGTCGAGCTCGAAGGGCTGACCCTGAGTTATTACCGTGGCTGGGACAAGGACCGAGAACTCAGTGAAGTGCTCGCCTCATCCTTGCAACGAGATCAGCACATGGGCCATACCCAGGCCGGACCACAACGCGCTGATTTGCGGCTGAGACTCGGCGCTCATAACGCCGCCGATATTTTGTCTCGGGGCCAGCAGAAACTTGTGGTCTGCGCGTTGCGTATCGCCCAGGGACATTTGGTCAGCCAGGCTCGGCGCGGCCAATGTATTTATCTAGTGGATGACTTGCCGTCCGAGTTGGATGAGCAGCACCGTCGCGCACTTTGCCGCTTGTTGGAAGACTTACGCTGCCAGGTATTTATCACCTGTGTAGATCACGAATTATTGAGGGAAGGCTGGCAGACGGAAACGCCAGTTGCTTTGTTCCACGTGGAACAGGGCCGTATCACCCAGACCCACGACCATCGGGAGTGAAGGCATGAG
>JBOICD010000611.1:0-1970 GCA_050739855.1 Pseudomonas sp. | reverse complement strand
CGGCAAGTCCCAGCGCAATCAGGGCGAGCAGCAGCACCAGCCAGAGCAGCCGCCACCACAGGTGACGCTGGCGAGGGCTTTTCGGCAATGGCGATTCTTCATGGGATTCAGCGGGAGTTTCCTTACTCGTTGGTTCCGATTGCCACAATGCGCCCATAGTGTTCAGCCCAGCTACGTATTTTCGTCTTGCTTGCCTGAAGCTTAGACGGTGAGCGGGTTTGGTGAAGAATTTGTAAGTCCTGTAAGGCTGTTCCTAAAAAAGGGTACGACCTGCGCCTTTGGTGGAGGTTGTAATGCCCCGTTTTGGTGCTATGTTAGCCGCCCTGTTTGTCACCCTGGAGAAAACACGGGGAATGCCCCTCCGTGGATGCGGTTTTTGCCGAGAGTTCTCGCCAAATATCCTGCTCTTTATAGTGAAATGCCCTGCAGGGGCCTTTCTATACTGCTCGCCCCTTTCGCTTTGCCGGTTTGTTGCGTGCCGGCAGACGGGACCGCTCACAAGGTGGTACCCGGCAAGACAGCGTATCCAGCCTATCGGCGGTACCAGGTCTGCACGAAGGGTCTATATCCAATAACAAAATGAGGTTGTATTTCTATGCCAGTCGGCAACCATCCTTCTCATGGTGAGACCGCCCAGGGCGGCCCACTCAAGCGAGAACTCGGCGAGCGACATATTCGCCTGATGGCGCTGGGCGCCTGTATCGGTGTCGGCCTGTTTCTGGGCTCGGCCAAGGCCATCGAAATGGCCGGCCCGGCAATCATGCTGTCGTACATCATTGGTGGCCTGGCGATCCTGGTGATCATGCGCGCCCTCGGTGAAATGGCCGTGCACAACCCGGTCGCAGGCTCCTTCAGCCGTTACGCTCAAGACTACCTCGGCCCGCTGGCGGGCTTCCTGACCGGCTGGAACTACTGGTTCCTGTGGCTGGTGACTTGCGTCGCAGAGATCACCGCGGTGGCCATTTACATGGGCATCTGGTTCCCCGACGTACCGCGCTGGATCTGGGCCCTGGCAGCTCTGGGCAGCATGGGGGCGATCAACCTGATCGCGGTCAAGGCCTTCGGTGAGTTCGAGTTCTGGTTTGCCCTGATCAAGATCGTCACCATTATTGCCATGGTTCTCGGCGGCATCGGCGTCATTGCCTTTGGCTTCGGCAACGACGGCGTAGCAGTGGGCATTTCCAACCTGTGGAGCAACGGCGGTTTCATGCCCAATGGCGTGACCGGTGTGTTGATGTCGCTGCAGATGGTGATGTTCGCCTACCTGGGTGTAGAGATGATCGGCCTGACCGCCGGTGAAGCGCGCAACCCGCAAAAGACCATTCCCCAAGCCATCGGCTCGGTGTTCTGGCGTATCCTGCTGTTCTATGTCGGCGCCCTGTTCGTGATCCTGTCGATCTACCCGTGGAACGAAATCGGCAGCCAGGGCAGCCCGTTCGTGATGACCTTCGAGCGTCTGGGCATCAAGACCGCCGCCGGTATCATCAACTTCGTGGTGATCACTGCGGCGCTGTCGTCGTGCAACGGCGGTATCTTCAGCACCGGGCGCATGCTCTACAGCCTGGCGCAGAACGGCCAGGCTCCAGCCACCTTCGCCCGCACCTCGAGCAACGGCGTACCGCGTAACGCCTTGCTGCTGTCGATCGCCGCGTTGCTGCTGGGCGTGCTGGCCAACTACCTGGTGCCGGAGAAAGTCTTCGTCTGGGTAACCGCCATCGCCACCTTCGGGGCGATCTGGACCTGGGTGATGATTCTGCTGGCGCAGCTGAAATTCCGCGCCGGTCTGAGCGAAACCGAGCGTGCTGCACTGAAATACCGCATGTGGCTGTGGCCGCTGAGCTCCTACCTGGCGCTGGCGTTCCTGATCCTGGTGGTTGGCCTGATGGCTTACTTCGAGGAGACCCGCGTGGCGCTGTACATCGGCCCGGCGTTCCTGGTGATGCTGACGCTGCTGTATTACGTGTTCAAGC
>JBOICD010000610.1:0-1971 GCA_050739855.1 Pseudomonas sp. | reverse complement strand
AGCCGATACATTCTTGCCCTTGAGATCGGCCAGGTCGTAGTAAGGACTGTCTTTGTGCACCACCACGCCATTGCCCGCGCCGAACGCGTTGTAGGCGATCACGGCAACCAGTTGGGTATCGTTACCCCTGTTGGACTGCCCTGTGGCGCCATTGACCAGCAGGGGGTAGTCGCCCATCATGCCGATCTGCAGCTTGTTGGCGACCATGCCGTTGGTCACGGGCGGACCCGAGGTGAAGTTCTGCCAGTCGAGTTTCCATTCGATGTTGGCATACTTGCCGGTTTTGGGCAGGTACTTTTCCAGCAGCTTGAGCTCCTTGATCACGATGCCACCCGTGACGGTGTTGGTCGTCGTGTTCTGGGTGCCGATACCAATGGTGACCACCTGCCTGCCTTGGGCCTGCGCTGCGCCGTAAAGGAGTGCCAGGGTCAAGGTCACGGTTAGCAGGGTGGCCGGGCGCCAGCGTGAACCGGCAGGTGAAAGAAGGGGACGGGTCAGGATTGAAGTCATCATGGTTCTCCAGGCTGGTTTCACAAGTCCTCGGGTTGGCAATGCAAGTTCGATACCAATTTCTTGATAACGCTTTCAGTTCGCATTGGCCGCTTATGCGCTCTCGCTGAGCAGCGCTCTCTTGTCTCCACGGGCGGCCCAGTCGTCGGCATCGGGCAGCGGCTCCTGCGACTGGGTGATCAGCGGCCACGCCGCCGACAGCTGTGCGTTCAGCACCAGGTATTCCGCCTGGTCCGGTCGCAGTTCTTTTTGTTCTACGATGGCTTCGACAGGGCACTCCGGAACGCAGACGCCACAGTCGATGCACACTTCCGGGTCGATGACCAGGAAGTTGGGTCCTTCGTGGAAGCAATCCACCGGACACACCGCCACACAGTCGGTGTATTTACAGCGGATGCAGGCTTCGGTGACAACGTGCGTCATGACGCCTCCCCTCGCAAAGGACCACCGTTCATCTGAATGGTTGTGAGGGCCAGTTTTGCCAGCTTGCGCACGTCGGGGTCGCTGTCCCGCAATGCGCGCTCCAGGTAGGTGATGGCCCGGGGATCGCCAACTTCCCCGAGTGCAATCACCGCTTCCTTGCGCAGGTTGCTGACCGGGTGCTGCAAGGCCTCGCACAGCACCGGTACGGCGGCGCGGGCCTTGAGTTTGCCAAGGCTGCGGGCCGCCTTGACGCGCACCTGCCAGTAATCGTCTTCCATGGCGCGTACCAGGTCGGTCACGCCAAGCGCGGAGCCGAGCTTTGCAAAGGTGGTGGCGGCTTCTTCCCGCACCTGCCAGGCCGGGTCGGCCAGCGCGCGGCTGAGCGCTGGGTGAATGCTGATGTCGGCAGACTCGCCGGCATAACCCAGTGCACCGACGGCAACGCGACGCACGTCGGCATCGGCATCATGTACGGCCGCCTGGGTAAGCGCGCCAAGGGCCTGGTTTTTCTTGAGGTAGCCGAGCACACCGGCTGCCGCGCGTCGCACGCCGGTATCGCGGTGTGTCAGGGCTTGCAGCGCAGGCTCGAGAGTCGCGTCTACCCGTAGCGCGCGCACCGCCTGGAAGGCAGCGGCCTGTACTTGCGGGTCGGGGTCGCTGAGGTAGGGTAGCAGCGGCGTTGCCGACGCAGGCTGTTTGAGTTCGGCCAGCGTCAGCGCCGCAGCATCACGCACTTCGCAAGCGCTGTCTTTGAGCAGAAAAACCAGCTCTCGCAGCACTTCGGGTTCCTCGAAGCCCTCAAGCGCCTTGGCCGCTTCCAGACGTACCTGGGCATCGGGGTCGCGCAGGGCCGCAGTGAGCAGTGGGGCGATATCGTCTTCTTCGTCGGTGTAGGGCAGGTCAATGACGGCGATCCTGCGCACACCGGCGTCGGGGCTGCGCAGGCGCTCGTGGATGGTGGTGGCGGTGAGTGTGGTCATGGCGGCCTCAGCGCACCAGGTAGGGAATGTTGACGTGCACCGCACCGGTGGGGCAGTC
>JBOICD010000609.1:0-1976 GCA_050739855.1 Pseudomonas sp. | reverse complement strand
GTACCGCATCCAGCGGGCCGATCTGTTCCCGGCGGTCAGCGCCAATGGCAGCGGCAATCGCCAACGCCTGCCTGCTGACATGTCGCAGTCCGGTGAAGCCGGTATCACCAGCACCTACTCGGCCACCCTCGGGGTGAGCGCCTATGAACTCGACCTGTTCGGTCGCGTGCGCAGCCTCACCGAGCAGCAACTGGAAATCTACCTGTCCAGCGAAGAAGCCCGGCGCTCGACCCAGATCGCCCTGGTGGCGAGTGTGGCCAACGCCTACTTCACCTGGCAGGCCGACCAGGACCTGCTCAAGCTGACCGAAGACACCCTCAAGACCTACGAGCAAAGCTACGCGTTGACCTTGCGCAGCAACGAAGTGGGTGTGGCTTCGGCCCTGGACCTGAGCCAGGCACGGACATCGGTAGAGGGTGCCCGGGTCAAGCTGGCCCAGTACCAGCGCCTGGTTGCCCAGGACCAGAACAGCCTGGCCGTACTGCTCGGCACTGGCGTGCCGGACAACCTGCCAGCGGCCAAGGACCTCGACAGCGACTTGCTGGCCGAAGTACCTGCGGGCCTGCCGTCCGACTTGCTGCATCGCCGTCCGGACATCCAGGAAGCCGAACACCTGCTCAAGGCCGCCAACGCCAACATCGGCGCCGCCCGGGCAGCGTTCTTCCCGAGCATCAGCCTGACCGCCAACGCCGGTACCATCAGCCCGGACATGGGTGGACTGTTCAAGGGCGGTTCCGGCACCTGGCTGTTCCAGCCACAGATCAGCCTGCCGATCTTCAACGCCGGTGCCCTGCGTGCCAGCCTCGACTACTCGAAGATCCAGAAGGACATCAACGTCGCCAAGTACGAGAAAACCATCCAGACCGCCTTCCAGGAAGTCTCCGATGGCCTCGCCGCGCGCAAGACCTTCAACGAGCAGTTGCAAGCCCAGCGTGATCTGGTTTCTGCCAACCAGGACTACTACCGTCTGGCCGAGCGGCGCTACCGTATCGGTGTCGACAGCAACCTGACCTTCCTCGACGCCCAGCGTCAGTTGTTCAACAGCCAGCAGTCGTTGATCACTGACCGCCTGTCGCAGCTGGTCAGCGAGGTCAACCTGTACAAGGCCCTCGGTGGCGGCTGGTACGAGCAGACCGGTCAGGCACAGCAACAGGCTGCGGTAGAATCGCCGAAAAGCTGAGTGTTGATTGTGTCGCTCCCTATCGCGGGGCAAGCCCGCTCCCACAGAGATCATACAACTCCTGTGGGAGCGGGCTTGCCCCGCGATCAAAACGAACCAGTCAGTTAACGTTCGATTACCGCCCAATACCGCTTGTAACGAATTGATTCACCCCCGCCCTCCGCCGCACCATCCCTTCGCAACTTTTCCACAGCACACCCCAAAGACTGTTGCCCGGCCTGCGACTCAAAAACGTCGCAGCGGATGGCTTCGGCTTGAATAAAAACAAGAGACACATCCCATGAGCACACCCGCACGACACCTGCTACCCGGCCTGCTGGCCATGACGTTCACCTTGCCGACCCTGGCGGCCGAAAGCGGTTTTGCCGAAGATGCCAAGGTCAACCTCAACCTGCGCAACTTCTACATCAACCGCAACTTCGTCGACCCGGCCAACCCGCAAGGCAAGGCTGAGGAATGGACCCAGAGTTTCATCCTCGACGCCCGCTCCGGGTTTACTCAAGGTATCGTCGGCTTCGGTGTCGATGTGCTCGGTCTGTATTCGGTCAAGCTCGATGGCGGCAAGGGCACGACCGGTACGCACCTGTTGCCGGTGCATGACGATGGACGCCCGGCCGACGACTTTGGCCGCCTGGGCGTGGCGCTCAAGGCCAAGGTGTCGAACACCGAACTGAAAGTCGGCGAATGGATGCCGGTATTGCCGATCCTGCGTTCGGACGATGGCCGCTCGCTGCCGCAGACCTTCCGCGGCGGGCAGATCACTTCCCAGGAAATCGCCGGTCTGACCCTGTATGGC
>JBOICD010000608.1:0-1978 GCA_050739855.1 Pseudomonas sp. | reverse complement strand
TAGAACGTCGTGAGACAGTTCGGTCCCTATCTGCCGTGGACGTTTGAGATTTGAGAGGGGCTGCTCCTAGTACGAGAGGACCGGAGTGGACGAACCTCTGGTGTTCCGGTTGTCACGCCAGTGGCATCGCCGGGTAGCTATGTTCGGAATAGATAACCGCTGAAAGCATCTAAGCGGGAAACTAGCCTCAAGATGAGATCTCACTGGAACCTTGAGTTCCCTAAAGGGCCGTCGAAGACTACGACGTTGATAGGTGGGGTGTGTAAGCGCTGTGAGGCGTTGAGCTAACCCATACTAATTGCCCGTGAGGCTTGACCATATAACACCCAAACAATTTGCTGTTTGTGTGTGAAGACGCAACCGAAAGTTCGTCAAACTCGCGCAACACTGACTGTCACATACCCAATTAGGGATCGCGTCCTGGACGTGCTCCCAACCGAATTGCTTGACGACCATAGAGCGTTGGAACCACCTGATCCCATCCCGAACTCAGTAGTGAAACGACGCATCGCCGATGGTAGTGTGGGGTCTCCCCATGTGAGAGTAGGTCATCGTCAAGCTTAAATTCCAAACCCCCCAGTCGCGCATGCGGCTGGGGGGTTTGTCTGTGTGCGCGGAAAAATACGCCGCGGGTGGGCCGCAGGGCGTCCTGAAGCGGTAGCCGAAGGTTGCCGCCAGGCTGGCTGCAGGCGCTTACGGGGCGCTTTCTATGCAATCGCGGTGCGCGCCGATATGATGCCTGCCTCATGGTGAGGCGATATCTGCATGTTGACGTTGTTAGGGCTCTTACAGGACGGTCGCTTCCATTCTGGCCAGGCGCTTGGCGCTGCTCTTGGGATCAGTCGAAGTGCTGTGTGGAAGCAATTGCAGCTATTAGAAGCTGAATTGAATCTGCCAGTTCACAAGGTACGTGGCCGGGGATATCGGCTGGCGAACCCATTGGTGTTGTTGGATGCTGAACGCTTGGCTGAGCCTGGCAGGTCGCCGAGCTGGTCCTGCGTTCTGGTTGATTCGACTGACTCTACAAACGCTGAGGCGTTGAGGTGCTTGGCTCGTGGAGCGAAAACGCCTTTCTTTGTTTTGGCGGAGCGGCAAACAGCTGGACGGGGGCGTCGAGGGCGTAAATGGGCGAGTCCGTTTGCAGAGAACCTTTATTACAGTTTGGTGTTGCGTATCGAGGGTGGTGCTCGCCAACTCGAGGGGCTTAGCCTGGTTGTCGGTCTTGCCGTGCTGCAGGCATTGCGCAGTACTGGTGTGGCTGGTATCGGTCTGAAATGGCCAAATGATCTTCTTGTGTCGGGCCGCAAGATCGCAGGGATACTGCTGGAGTTGTCTGGCGATCCGGCGGATGTCTGTCACGTGGTCATAGGTATTGGGATCAATGTGAATATGCGTGCCCTGGATGAAAATATTGATCAGCCTTGGACCTCGATGCGACTCGAGGTCGGTGAACTGGTAGATCGTAATGTCTTGGTCTGCCAGTTAAACGAACGTTTGCATGATTACCTGGAGCGGCATCGTGAACAGGGCTTTGCCGCACTGCAGGCTGAATGGGAAGCAGCACATCTCTGGCAGGGGCGTTCAGTCTGTCTGACTGCTGGTGAGCGGCAGATTGAGGGGGTTGTATTGGGTATTGACCGGCAAGGCGCTCTGCGAATGCGGGTGGATGGTGTTGAGCGGCAGTACAGTGGTGGTGAGCTCAGTTTGAGGTTGCGCGATGATTCTTGAGCTCGACTGCGGGAATAGTTTCATTAAATGGCGTGTAGTTGCGGGCGCTCGATTGGTTGTGCTAGCTGGCGGGGTTGTCGATTCGGCTGAGCAGCTGCTTGCGACGCTTGAGCTTATTCCTGATCTTGCGCTCAGGCATTGTCGTCTTGTCAGTGTGCGTAGTGATGGCGAGACGACAATGCTCGTGGATCTTCTGGCGCAGCGTTTCGGGATTGCTACTTGCTGCGCACGATCTGCTGCGATGGTTGCG
>JBOICD010000607.1:0-1984 GCA_050739855.1 Pseudomonas sp. | reverse complement strand
ATTGACCTGCAAACGCAAGATCGATCGCAACAAGAAGGATGCCAATGGGCAAGGACAGGGCGTTGTCGCCTGGGACGTGTCGGTCACCAACCAGAACGACGAACTTGTTGCAAGCTACGACATCCTGACCCTGGTGGCCAAGAAGGGGACAGCGCAATGATCAAGGTCAGTGTTCTGTATCCCAATGATGAGGGCGCGCGTTTCGACATGGAGTATTACGTCCGCAAGCACGTGGCAATGATTCAACGCATGCTGGGGGATGCCCTGAAGCGGGTGGAAATCGACGAGGGCGTGTCGGGCGCTGCGCCGGGAAGTCGCCCGATTTACATCGCTGCGGTTCACCTGTATTTCGACTCGGTCGACATGTTCTACGAGTCTTTTGGCCCCCACGCGGCAGATATCAAAAGGGATGTTCCCAACTACACCAATTTGCGTCCGCTGACCCAGATTGCCACGGTTCACAGCGCGTGACCGGTCCGGTCGGGGCATTGACCTTGACCTGGGCGATGCCGTTTTCCATGACGGCGGTGGAGGAATGCATCTTGCTGCGGCCCAGCATCTCGCCGTTGCCGGCAATCAGGGTTTGCGAGAGCAGTCATTTGACGAGCCTGGGTGGTGCGGTGTGTACCGGAAGGAACGCTTGGGGCCGGCGCAGGCGCATCACCCTGTCACGAGAGGGGGGTGAAGCAATTCACCGCTCGCGCGGACTGTGTTCGCCTTGTCCAGAATGAAGTCAATGAAGGTTCGCGCCGCGCGGGTCTTGTGGCGATCGGGCATGTACAGCATGAACATCTGGGTGCCGAAAATGCTGAGCCGGTAATTGTCCAGCACCGTCAGGATTTCGCCGGACTGCACGGCATCCATCACCACGTAGTCGGGTACCAGCCCGACCCCCAGTCCGGCCAGGATGGCCTGGCGCAGGAAGGGGAAATGTTCCGAAATCAGCGTGGGCTCCAGCGTGATTTCATGCCGCTCGTTGCCCAGGTAAGCCGAGACGCGCAATTGCCGGCCAATCACGCCTGCAGTGATCAGTGGTGCGGTGCGCAACTGATCGAGCTGAGTGGGCAATCCCTGCGCGGCCGCGTAGTCACGCGATGCGCAGGCCAGGTAGCGCACCGCGCCCAGTTCGCGCGCCACCAGGGTCTGCGGCGGCTCGGGCATCACGCGAATGGCGATGTCCACCTCGTCGCGCATCAGGTCATCGACGCGGTTCTCGAACAACACATCCAGCACGATGCCGGGGTACAGACGCTTGAACTCGATCAACCAGTCCGTCATCACCATCTGGCCATAACCGCTGGGCACGCTCAGGCGCACGCGACCCTGCAGGCCCTGCCCCAAGGTCGACACCGTTTCCTGGGCCGCCAGCAGCTCATTCTGGATGCTCAGGCCATGCTGGTACAGGCGCAGACCGACCTCGGTCGGCTCCACCCTGCGCGTCGTACGCCGCACCAGTTGCAGCCCAACCGACTGCTCCAGCTGGTTCAGGTGGTAGCTGACATTGGCGCGGGTCATTTTCAGCTTGCGGGCGGCCTGACTCAGGTTACCTGCGTCAAGGATCTCCACCAGCAAAGTCAAAGAGGAAGGTTCCACGGGCGATAAATGTCAAATTTTGTTTGACAGTCTGTCAACGATATATGTAATTGTCAAGAATGATTATCCTAACAACAATCCATGTCTACCCACGAACCCATCACGGTTCAAGACCTGGAGACCCCTGACATGGCCCTGGATGCCGTTCCCGAAGTCGTCAACACCGAGCGCCGCGACAGCGTTCTGGTGGTGACTATTAATAATCCGCCCGTCAATGCCCTGGGAGTCGACGTGCGCCGTGGCCTGGTCGCGGCCATAGCCGCAGCTGAGGGCGACAGTGCCGTGGCCGCGGTGCTGATCGTCGGCGCCGGCCGCAACTTCATTGCCGGTGCCGACATCCGCGAATTCGGCAAGCCCCCGCAGCCGCCGTCGCTGCCCGAGGTCTGCAAGC
>JBOICD010000606.1:0-1988 GCA_050739855.1 Pseudomonas sp. | reverse complement strand
GGGCAATTGCTCGCGCAGTTTTGCGGCACAGCCCGGGCCAGCCATGGTCCGGAGCGGGGCCGCATGGACCTGCGCACCTATGGCATCGGGGCCCAGATTCTGCGCGAATGCGGCATACACAGGATGACCCTCATGGGGCATCCGCGCCGCATGCCCAGCATGGCTGGTTACGGCCTCGAAATCACCGGCTACCTGACAAGGTAAAACGGATGCGGCCTGTCATGGCGCCCCAGGCGGTTGCCTGCAGCCTTTAAAACAGCCAGGGTAAAAATCGTTTGCTTCCAAGGGCGTAGGCGGCATAACCAGGATGCTGCTTGCGCATCCCGTGCTCTTCCAGGGTTGATTTCATGAACAGGACAATGGCCAACATGGACCATGCACCCCACCCCAGGAAGGTGCTGGACGTCCACGCCAGCGCTGCCGCGCCCAGAAGAAGCGACGTGTACATGGGATGGCGAATCCACCGATACGGACCGGTTGTAACCAAAACGCCCCCAACCTTGGGCGCAGGGTGGATGTTGAAGTTTCCCGGCCTGTTGTGCATCAGCGCCCACGTGATGAGTGCGATGGAGATCCCCATCATCATCAACGCTCCCGCGGGAATATTGCCAAGCAGGATATTGCGTGCCGCTAACGCGGCCAGCACAAGAAGCAGGCCAAATTGCAGAGTCACCAACAACGTGCCCATCAGATGTCGATTCAATTCGGATAACAACGGCATGTTCGCACTTTTCGAGCGAGAGACGCAACAAGGCATGCGCCAGGCGCTTGACCGCTGGGGCCAATGAGCTCGTCGACGGTACCGAGGACTTCTGGTAATCCTCTATCAATCGAAAGTGTTCGCAAGCCTAAACTTACAGCTGAAGGAGACTTCAATGGCCGCACTACGACCGACTCTCGCCGCCTTTGTGTTCCTGCTGATAAGTGCAAGCACCTGCGCCTTCGACCTGCAAGGCCATCGTGGCGCCCGGGCGATTGCGCCAGAGAACACGCTTGAGGGATTCGCGCAAGCGCTCAGCGATGGGGTGACCACCCTGGAGTTGGACATCGCGATAACTAAAGACGGTGTCCTGGTCATCTCTCACGACCCGGCGCTTAATCCCGACATCACCAGAGGACCCGACGGGGAGTTTCTGCAAACTCGCGGTCCTGTCATCAGCAGTCTGACGTTTGACGAACTCAGCCGATATGACGTAGGCCGTATCAAACCGGGCACTCAGTACGCGCGGCTTTACCCGGATCAGCGTGGGATGGACGGCGTGCGAATACCCCGCTTGTCCGATCTTTTCGCCTTGGTGAAGAAATCCGGAAATGACAGGGTTCGCTTCGCGATCGAAACCAAAGTGTCACCTCTGGCTCCTCAAGACACGATGGAGGTCGAGGCCTTCACCCGTGCAGTCCTCGGTTCAATCCGCGAGGCCGGGGTCGCGCCACGCAGCTCGGTTTTGTCCTTCGAATGGCGTTCCCTCCAGGTCGTGAAACGTGAAGCGCCCGACATCCCCACGGTGTACCTGACAGCCCAGCAGCGCTTTATGGACAACATCGAAGCCGACAAGGCGGGTGCTTCGCCGTGGACTGCCGGTCTGCGGTACAAGGACTACGGCTCCGTCCCACGCATGATCAAGGCGGCCGGTGGCCACACCTGGTCGGTGTACCACGGCGACCTGACCGCGGCAAAAGTGAAAGAGGCGCACGATCTGGGCCTGAAGGTATTGGCCTGGACAGTCAACGACCCCGGCCTCATGGCAAGAATGATGGACATGGGGGTTGATGGCCTCGTGAGCGACCGCCCCGATCTGGTACGCGAGGAAATGAGGCGCCGGGGCCTTGAGTTGCCGCTGCCGACCCCCGTTTTGCCTTGAGGTAGTTGCGGGAGGGAATTGAGGCGCTGTTCAAGAAATAGCGCAGTGGCGAAGGCGGCGCGCAACAACGCCTGAGCTCGAACTCGCCGTCATCGACTCTCGTTTCGCTATTCGGTTGGTCTGGAG
>JBOICD010000605.1:0-2004 GCA_050739855.1 Pseudomonas sp. | reverse complement strand
TCCCCTTGAGGACGCCACGCATGAAAGCCATCGCCTACTACCATTCCCTGGCCATTACCGACCCGGCCTCCCTGCAGGACATCGAACTGCCAACCCCTGAGCCAGGGCCACGGGACCTGCTGGTAGAAGTGCGGGCCATTTCAGTCAACCCGGTGGATACCAAGATCCGCCAGAACGTGCAGCCTGAAGCTGGCGTCGCCAAGGTGCTGGGTTGGGATGTGGCCGGTGTGGTCAAGGCGGTGGGCAGCGAGGTCAGTCTGTTTCAGCCAGGCGACAAGGTTTATTACGCAGGCTCCATCGCCCGGGCCGGAGCCAACAGCGAGCTGCATGTGGTGGACGAGCGAATCGTTGGTCATATGCCCAAGACCCTGAGTTTCGCTGAGGCCGCCGCCCTGCCGCTGACGGCGATCACCGCCTGGGAACTGCTGTTCGAGCGCCTGCAGATTGCTGAAGGACAAAACGATTTGGGCCAACGTCTGTTGATCGTCGGCGCCGCCGGTGGCGTCGGCTCGATTCTGACCCAGTTGGCCAGTCAGTTGACCGGGCTCACCGTGATCGGCACCGCCTCGCGTCCACAGACCCAGGAATGGGTCCGTCAACTGGGTGCCGACCAGGTGGTCGACCATCGCCAGCCGCTCGCCGAAGCACTCAAGGCGCAGGGTATCGATTACGTCACCCATGTCGCCAGCCTGACCCAGACCGACCAGCACCTGGCACAACTGGTCGAGGCCTTGGCCCCGCAAGGCAAGCTGGCGCTGATCGATGACCCCAAGCAACTGGACGTCGGCCTGCTCAAGCGCAAGAGCCTGTCGCTGCACTGGGAGTTCATGTACACCCGTTCGCTGTTCGAAACCGCCGACATGATCGAGCAGCACAAGCTGCTCAACCGGGTTGCCGAACTGATCGATGCCGGTACCCTCAAGACCACCCTGGGCGAGCACTACGGCACCATCAACGCAGCCAATCTGCGTCGCGCTCACGCCCTGCTGGAAAGCGGTGCAGCCAAGGGCAAGATCGTTCTGGAAGGTTTCTGAGGCAAGGCGCCCACTGCGCTATCGGAGTGGGCATGACCGTCAGTCCGACAACTGACTCAGGTCATATCCTTGCAGTAAGGCAGCGCTACAATTCTTCAGCCAACGCTAAACCGCAGGTATGCCACGATGATTATTCAAGTCAGTGCATCAGCCCAGAAGCCCGGCTGCCCATGGCAGGTTCGGCTGGACCAGCAGGTAGTGAACTTTCGCAGCGAGGCCGAGGCCCGCGCCTTCGTCACCACGTTGCAGGCCCGCTTGCAGGCACCGCACCCGCTCAAACGGGTCGGCTGAGCTGTAAACGGCGCGTGGCCATCGACATCGCTACCGCCCCCAATCCACAGAGACTGATGACCAGCGCCATCGGCACTGCGCTGCCATCGTGCAACACGCCGACCAATGCCGCTGCGCCCGCCGCGACACTGAACTGAAGACAGCCGAGTAGCGCCGAAGCGCTCCCGGCCCGTGCGCCTTGTCCGTTCATGGCGCACGCCGAGGCATTGGGGATGATGCAACCCAGGCTGGCAATACAGATGAACAGCGGAATCAGCAACGGCCATAGTTTGGCCGGTTGCAAGGCGCTGATCGCCAGCAAGGTCAAGCCCGACGCCAGGTACACCCATACTGCCCGTCTCAGCAAAAAGGCCGGCCCGCGCTTGGCCAGCAGCCGAGCATTGATCTGCGCCACCAGAATGAAACCCGCCGCGTTGCTGCCGAACAGCCAGCCATAGTGCTCGGCGGGCACCCCGTAGAGCTTGATGAAGACGAACGGTGAACCGGCGATATAGGAAAACATCCCGGCAATGGCGATGCCACCGGTCAAGGCATGGCCGATGAAGACCCGATCCTTGAGCAGGCGCCCGTACTGGCGCAAGGCACCGGAAAGCGGCTGACGTGGCTGGCTGGCCGGCAGGCTTTCCGGCAAGCCCAACGCAACAGCCAGGGTGCACAGGGTACTGAACAGGGTCAAAGC
>JBOICD010000604.1:0-2021 GCA_050739855.1 Pseudomonas sp. | reverse complement strand
GGGAAGCACTGTGGGAGCGGGCTTGCCCCGCGATAAGCTTTAGATCATCTCTTCGCCGCCCTTGCCACCGAGCACGATCTCTCCGGCTTCGGCCATACGGCGGGCGATGGTGAGGATTTCCTTTTGCGCCGTCTCGACATCGCTGACCCGCACCGGCCCTTTGGCCTCCAGGTCGTCGCGCAGCAGTTCCGAGGCACGCTTGGACATGTTCTTGAAGATCTTGTCCTTGACCTTCTCGTCGGCACCCTTGAGGGAGACCACCAAAACGTCGGAGGAGACCTCGCGCAACAACGCCTGGATACCGCGATCATCGACATCGGCGAGGTTGTTGAAGACGAACATCAGGTCTTCGATCTGCTCGGAGAGATCGCCATCGATGTCGCGGATCGCGTCCATCAGCTGGCCTTCCACGGAGCTGTCGAGGAAGTTCATGATGTCAGCCGCACGCTTGATACCACCCAGGGTGGTACGCGCGGCGTTGGAGTTGCCGGAGAACTGTTTCTCGAGGATCTGGTTGAGTTCCTTGAGCGCCGCCGGTTGCACGGTATTGAGCGAGGAGACGCGCAGAATGATATCCAGGCGCACCTTGTGGTCGAAGTTACCCAGCACTTCACCGGCCTGATCAGGGTCCAGGTAAGCCACCACGATGGCCTGGATCTGCGGGTGTTCATAGCGGATAACGTCAGCCACGGCACGCGGCTCCATCCACTTGAGGCTGTCCAGGCCGCTGGTGTTGCCACCGAGCAGGATGCGGTCGATCAGGCCGTTGGCCTTGTCTTCACCCAGGGCCTGGGTGAGCATCTTGCGGATGTAGCCGTCGGAGCCGACCCCCAGGCTGGTCTGGTCGCCGACGATCTCGACGAACTCGCTCATCACCTGCTCGACCTGCTCGCGATGGACGTTGCCCATCTGCGCCATGGCCACGCCGACCCGCTGCACTTCCTTGGGCCCCATGTGGCGCAATACCTGGGCAGCGTCGGTTTCACCCAGGGACAAGAGCAGGATTGCAGCCTTGTCGACCCGGGTCAGTTTCGCGGTAAGGGCTCGGTTATCACTCATCGGCGTTGATCCACTCTTTCACGACCTGGGCCACACGACCCGGATCTTCGGCCACCAGGCTCTTGATTGCGTTGAGCTGCGCATCGTAGCCCTCGCTCGGGCTCGGCAGCAGAATGCTTTGCGGACCACCCAGGCTCACGCGGTCGTTGGCCAGCTCGCCATCCAGACCGAGCATACCGCCCAGTTCCATGTCGCCATCGGCACCGGCGTTTTGCTTGCCATTGCCGGTGATGTTGTTGAGTACCGGGCGCAACACGCCGAACACCAGCACGAGGATGAACAGCACCCCCATGACCTGCTTGATGATGTCCCAGAACCACGGCTGCGAGTAGAACGGAATCTCGGTGATCACCTCGCCGCGGTCAGCGGCGAACGGTACGTTGATCACGCTGACACTGTCGCCACGGCTGGCGTCGAAGCCCACCGCGTCCTGCACCAGGCGGGTGAAGCGCGCCAGGTCTTCAGCACCCCAGGGTGCACGGCTGCTGTCACCGGTGGCCGGGTCGATCTTGACCTGATCATCCACCACCACCGCCACCGACAGGCGGTTCAGGCGCCCCTGCTGCTGACGGGTATGGCTGATGGAGCGATCCAGCTCGAAGTTCTTGGTCGACTGCAGGCGCTTGTCCGCAGGATAAGGCGCAAGCATCGGCTGGCCGGTGGCCGGGTCCATGATCTGCTGGCCGTTGGCGTCGAGCAGCGGTTGACCAGGCTGGATGGCCGCCGCAGCGGTTTGTGCACCACCGGTGGTTTGCGGTGCAGATGCCGGGCCAGGCGGCTGGTTGCTCAGGGCACCCGGCACACCTTGCGGGCTCATGCTGCTGGAGCGTTGTTCATTGACCGACTGCTCGCTGCGCAGCGCCGGCTGATCAGGGTTGAACTGTTCGGAGGTGGATTCGACGGCACTGAAATCGACATCGGCCGACACTTCGGCCTTGTAGCGATCATTGCCCAGCACCGGC
>JBOICD010000603.1:0-2026 GCA_050739855.1 Pseudomonas sp. | reverse complement strand
GTGCTGCACAGCTGCATCGTCAGGCGTGACGCCCTGGTCGGCATGAACGCAGTAATAATGGACGAAGCAGAAATCGGCGCACAATCGATCGTCGCAGCCTGCGCCTTCGTTCCTGCAGGCATGAAAGTGCCGCCGCGCAGCCTGGTTGCGGGCCTTCCGGCAAAGGTGAAACGCGTGCTCAGCGACGCCGAACTCGACTGGAAACGCGAAGGAACGCTCACCTATCAGGAACTTACGCGCCGCTGCCTTGAAAGCATGGTGGAGGTTGCCCCGCTCACTGCCGTCGAACTTGATCGACCCAGTGTGAGAAGTTCAGAGGTGCGACCCCTCATCGCGACAAAACGAGACTAGATTCTGCGGCCAGCACGCTTTAAGGCAAGATAGCCACAACTGAATAACAAAGGAAATACCTGAATGGCGCGCGGAAGATCAGCAACGTACGACGATCAACGGGACATGATCCTGGAGCGCGCCGCCCGGCTTTTTGCCAGGCACGGGTACCCTTCCACCTCGATGAATCAGGTCGCCGAAGCCTGTAATCTTTCCAAAGCGACGCTCTACCACTACTACCGCGACAAATACAGCCTTCTGGTCAGCATTGCGGATCGCCACGTGTCACGGCTTGCGGCACTCGTCGAAGATGAGCTGACGCTTTCCCTGAAAGGTGAGGCGCGCTTCAGGCACCTCGTCAACCGCATCGTTGAAGAGTATTCAGGCGCACAGGATGCCCACCGGGTCCTGACGGAGGACGTCAAATTCCTTGAGCCGACCGAGCGTGACCGCATCCTCGACAAGGAACGCAAGGTCGTGACCGGGTTTGCCTGTGCGGTATCTGAAATTCGACCGGAACTTTCCAGCGCACATTTGTCGAAGCCGCTAACCATGCTGCTGTTCGGCATGATCAACTGGATGTTCACCTGGATGAAACCCGACGGCGAACTTGACCATGCGGCCATGGGGCCCATCGTTGCGGATCTTTTCCTTGGCGGTATCGCGAAGGTGGAGCCTCCCGCCAGGGCGACCGAGAAGAAAAAAGTTGCTCGCAAGTCTGCAGGCGCTGACTCGGCTTGATCGCTCAGGTCTCGTTCGATCTCAAGTCCACGGCGCCAGACAAATCCTCGCGCGATGGGCAACAGGATGACGTGGCGGACACGGCAACTCCTGGAGCCACAGCGGAACCGTTTGGTGAGGCGGGCATTTCCGGAGTGAGCGTGATTCCGTTGAGGCGTCGGGAGCGGATCGACTTCAGGACATTCGACCACTGACCAGGCCGTGCACCCGTTGGCACAGCGAAGCCGAATATTGACGGCAAATTTCATAGGCGAGCCAGGCGGACCAGAGATTGGCGTCCACCAGCAAACCAAGCCCCCTTTCAGCAGGCCTGTACCAAGGATGTAGCCTCCTGGCCCGCTTTCCGCGCTCATGGGCGCACCTGTCTCATGAGCCGTTGCCGACTCAGGCAGATGTTGACCAGCGCCAAGGCAGTGAACGCCCACGCGTGGACTACCTCATCCATCGCTGTCGCAGCAGATGGTCGAGGGAGCAGGCTCCTGCCCCCCGGCATAACAGCACCAACAGCATCGCAGCCCACTGGATGTGCGTGGGCCACGCCTGGGGGTAGACGAATATCTCAATGACCGACGTCATGCCGAGAAGCATCAACGCCACGGGCCGCGTCGCCAATCCAAGCATGAGCAGCACCGGCGCGGTCAACTCGATCGAAACGGCCATGTAGGCGGCGACTTCCGGAGGCAGGAGCGGAACCTTGTACTCTTCGCGGAACAACTCGAGAGCGGTGGCCCAATTCGCCAGCTTGGTCATGGCGGAATTCCAGAATACCGTGGCAACCGCGATCCGTAGCGGGATGGCGAGGAGCGTGTAGGGCACCCGGTCGAGCCACCGCACGAGACGCGCCATCGGGTTGTCATACGCCGGTTGCAGCTTGATGGATTGGGGCGAATTTTTCATGTTCGAATCCTCCGGGCTTAAAGTGCCATCGTTCAGCTCGCCAGGCTGAAACTCACAT
>JBOICD010000602.1:0-2027 GCA_050739855.1 Pseudomonas sp. | reverse complement strand
GCTAGATAGCATCGCGGGGCAAGCCCGCTCCCACAGTCACCGATAAAAGTTGTCAATCGTGTCTATTTTAATAGACACCCGATTTAGTCGAAAAAACGCTACAAGCCGCGTAGTAGAGAGCCTAAGCCGTAACATTTGGCGAGAAGAAGTCGCAGAACGGTAACAATTTGCCAGAATTTAATTGACACACCACTCTAACTCTTCTTATTTTCCCCCTGCCTCAGCACGCCAAAAAGAATAATTCCAAACAAATACGGGCAAGTGCCATCCATGATGCCAGTCTCTTCACGCGCACCTAAAAAGCAGAACAAGGGGCCCGTTCTCAGCGTTTCACCCTGCCGCCGCTCCTCACTGATTCAGGAGCGCACCGGGCATGCACAGTAACAACCCCGCAGCCTCCAGCCCGCAATTCAAGATCAAGTACCTGGTGGTGCCGACGATAGGCTTTTGTATCATCGCCATTTTTGCGCCACCCAGTTTCATTGCCGAGTAAAGCGCTAAAGAAAAATCGCCCGTCGCTATCGACGGGCGTTTGCTGTCCACTTCCCTGAACCTACAAGGACGTCACCATGCTGCTGCGCCGCCTGCTCATTCAATGGAAGATCACCCTGCTCGCCGGCCTCTGCCTGCTGGTCATCGTGGTGCTACTGATAACGGCGGCGCTGTTTCAATCGAGCCGCAGCGCGGCATTGGTCAACACTGCCAACACACAGATGCTCGACCAGAACGCCCGTCTGCGCCTGCAGACCTATGCCCAGCTGCAGGCGGTGCGCATTCAACGCTATTTCAAGGACGCCTACCTGTATGGCAATGGCGTCTCGCATCTGATGATGGTGCTCAGGGCCCAGGGCGTCGACAACCTGCGCCAGACACTCACCCGGCAAGCCAAGACGGCACTGGGCGACAACCCTGAGCTGCTTGGCCTGTACCTGGTGTTCCTGCCCGATGCCCTCGATGGCAAGGACGCCGCGTTCATCGATCAAGCCGAGGTGGGCAGCAATGAAAGCGGACGCTTTTCCCTGTACTGGTCACAACCGCAGCCCGGCCAGCTGGAGTCCGAGGCGATGCCCGAATCGATGCTCGCCGACACCAGCCTCGGCGCCAACGGCGTTGCCTACAACAGCTGGCTGACCTGCCCACTGGAAACCGGCGAAACCTGTGTGATCGACCCCTACTTCGACACCGTCGGCGACCGTACGCCACTGATGACCAGCATCGCCATCCCGCTCAGGCAGGACGGCAAGGTGATTGGCGTAATGGGCCTGGACATCAGCCTCGACAACCTGCAACAGCTGAGCCTGGACGGTCGTCAGGAACTGTTCGACGGCAACGGCCAGGTCAGCATCGTCAGCCCCTCCGGCCTGCTGGCCGGGCACAGTCGCGATGGCAGCCAGCTGAGCCAGAAAATCGAAGCAGTGTTCGGCCCGCAGGCCAGCGCCTTGTCGGCGCAGATGCGCGCAGGCAAGGCGGCAGAATTCACCGCCAACGGCATGCTCCAGGTCAGCCAGTCGTTCGCCCCGGTGCCCGGCGCGCAGCCGTGGAGCGTGTTGCTGGAAGTGCCCGAGCAGGTCCTGCAGGCGCCGGCCATCGAGCTCAATGCCCGTCTGGACGCCCACAACAACAGCGCCAACCTGACCAGCCTGCTGATGGCCCTTGGCGCCGCCGTGCTGGGCTTGCTGGTGATCTGGATGACCGCCCGCGGCGTGACCCGGCCGATCCTCAAGGTCGCGGCAATGCTCAAAGACATCGCCAGCGGCGAAGGCGACCTGACCCGTCGCCTGGACTACGCCCGCAAGGACGAACTGGGTGAACTGGCGGGCTGGTTCAACCGCTTTCTCGACAAGCTGCAACCGGTGATCGCCGACGTCAAAGCCTCGGTCCAGGATGCCCGTGGCACCGCCGACCAATCGGCGGCGATTGCCAGCCAGACCAGCGCCGGCATGCAGCAGCAATACCGCGAAGTCGACCAGGTCGCCACCGCCTCGCAGGAAATGAGCGCCACCGCCCAGGACGTTGCGCGCAACGCC
>JBOICD010000601.1:0-2046 GCA_050739855.1 Pseudomonas sp. | reverse complement strand
CCTTGATGTTGCGCCGTAGTTGAGGGTGCTGTAGCAAAATAGGCACGTCCACTTCGCTGCAGGTTGCCAGGCCCAGGCCAGGGTAGGAGAGTTCGCCGACCACCCGGACCTGGCTGCCTGGTGGTGGGCTGTCGCCAAGCGTGAGCGGTGTCAGGCCTTGAGCCATGAGTACCTCCAGGCTTGCATCCAGCTCGAGCAACGCCAGGTCTGTACCCTGTATGCTGCTCCAGACCCTACGCTTGAGGGCGACAGTACGGCGCTGGTCCTGCGTATCGACAAAATAGTTAAAGCTGACATTGCCCTCGATTGGCAGGTCATGGCCGATCACCCCGTTGCGTTTGTCCACGCAATGGCCAGCGGTGACGACATAGGCGGGGCCGGACGAAGGCATCAACGGGTCGCGGCTGTCGACCAGTGCTGCGATGCATTGGCTATGCTCCGGCCTGTTCAGGCGACCAATACCGTTCCATTGGCTGCTTTCGCCCTGGGCATTGGTCAGGGTCCGTGAAGCAGGCGAGCTGTCCGCGTCCTGTTGCGACGCCAGAGCGGCTGTGGTGGCCCAGGCAAGTGCGATGCCCAGGCTTAGTCGGTTGATCATGTTCATGAGGCTTCTCCCTGTAGTCCAGCCATACACTGGCGCGGTCTGACGGGGCGGGAGAGGTATATAAATCAAGTGTTGCAAGGCAGGCACAGGCGAGCGGCAGTTGTCACACGGTCAATCGAGGCCTTGACGGCCAGCAATATGTAACACCGCTGTAAATGGTCGGGTGGGTAGCTTGGGCACTTACCGTTAGCAAGGAGTCTTACGTTCATGAACAGCCCAACAACCAACCTTCCCGTTCCTGATTTCAATCAGGCCGTGGCGTTGCAGTTCGCCAGCCGTCCTACCCTGCGCCAGGTGGCCGCGCAAAAGATCTTGCATCTGCTGGTGGAGCACTATCCTATCTTCGCCACCGTCCAGCCGCCCCTCACCGATGCAGAACCTTTTCGCCTGGCGGTTCCCGATGACATAAGTTATCAGCCACGGCAGCCGTTGGTGCAGGTCGTATTACAGGCGTTGCTGGATGGAAAGGCCCTGGATCTGGGGCGTGCCCATGATCGAGAACCTGCTCTGACCTGGGCTGAGCCTTATCTCTTACCCGGCAGCGATGGCCATGACTACCTTGAGTTCAAGGGGATGACTGACGCCATCAACGAGCTGGTCCAGGAGTTGCCATACCATTTCCAGCAAGCCCAGGTCGAATACTGGCAAGCAGAGTCAGGTTCTGGCGTCAGTCGCGATATTTGGCTGCAGCAGACACTGAAGACGGCGATGCTGCGCAATTTGCCCCTGCAAGGCCTTGATTCCCAGCAGCAGGCCTGTGTCCATGGGCTGCTCAATGGCAGAAGCGGGGGGGGCACCGTTTTCACTGTGGAAGTGCAGCTGGAAGCGGATGGAGAACGCGTCCAGCGGATGCTCCCCAATCTGTTGCTGACCGGTGAATGGGACGAGCGCACGGTGGTGTTGTGGTGTGCACCTTCGAGTGTGGTGAAGTGCTTTGACTCGCTTGATCATTTTGCCTTGGCGTTGAAGGATGAATTGGCAGCGCAATACCGGTTCGGGTCGATGAGCTGGAACCGCTATGAGCTGGAAGGTGATGTGTTCTCCCAGCAGGCTGCATTGCTGCTTGATGCCATGCTGGATTCGGTGCAGAGCTTGCGCTACTCGCAATTGACCGACATCGCGAAAATGGAGCAGGCGTATGCAGCCCTGTGTGATCCGTCGCAATGGTTCATCGAAGGCTATGCCTACGTCAGTGATGCCAGCGTCGGGCTGCCACCGGGGGTGCTCAGGGCTTCAGCCAGTGACAGCTTTGCCTACCAGTGTGCCCTGTTCGAGCTTGCCCTGGCCGAGTCTGAATCGAAAGGTGTAGCGGCGCTGGAGGGTGTGTTGGACTTGCACAGCTTTGCCAGCCAGCGTTTGCGGACACAGCTGCTCGCCGATCATCCTGTTGATGCCAATTACTTTCCTGATGACTTGAACCTGACGCTCACGGTTGCCAGGGG
>JBOICD010000600.1:0-2050 GCA_050739855.1 Pseudomonas sp. | reverse complement strand
GATCGGCTAAGGTGTTGCCATGCCAAAGAACTGCTATGCGCACATGAGTGCCGAAGAACGTGAGACCCTGAGCCTGGGACTAGAGGGGGCCCCGAAAATTCGGACAGTGTGATAAGTGGTAGCCTTGCTTCACCGAAGCCACCAGAGGGCGGCGAACCAGAGGAGCGAGGCGATGAAGAGAACGAGACGCAATCACGGGGCGGCATTCAAGGCTCAGGTGGCCTTGGCGGCGTGCAAGGGCGACAAGACGCTGGCGGAGTTGGCAGAGCAATTCAGCGTCCATCCCACCCAGATCACGGAATGGAAGCGGCACTTACTGGAGCGGGCCGCGGACGTGTTTGGCGGCACCAACCCGACGTCGGACACACCGGATCTCAAGGTCCTTCACGCCAAGATCGGGCAACTGGCGCTGGAGAATGATTTTTTAGAAGGCGCGCTCATCAAGGCGGGATTGCTGAGCGCAAAGCGATGATCAACCGAACCCACGACCTGCCGATTGTTCGACAATGCCAGATACTGGAGCTCTCGCGTGCGACCGCGTATTACCAGCCGACGCCGGTGTCGGCAGCGAATCTGGTGCTGATGCGCCGGATCGATGAGCTCCATCTGGACCACCCATTTGCCGGAGCGCGGATGCTGCGCGACTTGTTGCGGAGAGACGGCCATGCGATTGGGCGGCGGCACGTGGCCACCCTGATGAGGCGCATGGGCATCACGGCCGTGTATCGCAAGCCGCACACCAGCCAGCGGCATCCCGCCCACACGGTGTACCCCTATCTCCTGCGCAACGTGGAGATCACGCGCCCGAACCATGTCTGGGCGGCAGATATCACCTACATCCCGATGAAGCGCGGCTTCGTGTATTTGTTCGCCGTCCTGGACTGGGCGAGTCGCCGGGTGTTGGCATGGCGGCTCTCCAATACGCTGACGACCGACTTCTGCATCGAGGCCGTTCAGGAGGCCATCACCCGGTATGGCACGCCGGAGATCTTCAACACCGATCAAGGGTGCCAGTTCACCAGCCTCGAATTCACCAGGCTGTTGAAAGATCACGGCATCCAGATCAGCATGGATGGGACAGGCTGCTGGCGCGACAATGTGTTCGTGGAACGACTCTGGAAAAGCATCAAATACGAGGAGGTGTATCTGCACGCCTACGAGACCGTCAGCGCCGCTCAACAGGGATTGGAGCTCTACCTGACGTTCTACAACCAGGCCAGGCCGCATCGGGCGCTTGACGGTCGCACACCGGATGGAGTGTACTTTGACAACCTGCCCACACGGCGCACCGCCGCGTAGGCAGAACACCGCGAGGCGCCACTTAAGGAACGGAACATTCTGTCCAATCAAGCGGAGCCACCTCTGTATGTCCCTACGGCACTGAGGTTTTTCAACGACACCGCATACACCGTGACTGGCATGCTCCACGATATTGAAAGTCAGATTCCGTCGTGGCGGATCGTGGCACCCACCGGTCCATCCCGATGCACCGAGACCTTTCATCAGACCCGGCACCGATGCGTTGCAGATCGATACGGCTTAGACAGCCGCTGCCAGGCCCCTCCTTATATAAACGCCTATATCGGTTTCCGCATCTTGGCGTTTGAATCAGGCCGCGTTGCCTCGCTCCGATGACCAGCGCTGCAGCGACTCTCCGCCTATGTCGTTTCCGCCACTGTGATTGGATTCCTGATAGGATTCGTTCGCCCGTCGAGTTTCTGTATGATAGCTCAATGATCGAGTCGATCCCATTCACACCACCTTCCTGGTTGCGCAATGGTCACAGTATGACCATTCTTCCCAAATTCTGGCCGCGGGGGAATATTCTTGCTCGCTTACCTGTTGAACGTCGCCTGTTCACCGTCGCGCCGCATACGCAACTCCTCGGATATTGCCATTGGCGGCCCGATCGAACGGGGGCGCCGACTATGCTCCTGTTGCATGGTTTGGAAGGGTCCAGCGAATCTCATTACATGGTGGGGCTTGCCGTTAAAGGGTGGACGGCAGGATTCAATGTCATTCGACTCAATCAGCGGACATGCGGCGGATC